>NZ_FR898079.1:24925-35931 GCF_000437175.1 Ruminococcus sp. CAG:330
AAAGGTGGTGACATCCACCAGATTGCCGTCCTTGTCCCGTGCGCTGATGGCGATGGCATCCTTGGAAAGGGTGTCCACGGAGAAGTTCAGCCCGAACGCCTTCCCGACGCCCATCATTTCAGCGATGACCTCCGCCTGCTTGGTCTTGTCCATCTGCTTGAGGAAGCTGTTGCGCTCGTCGTTGCTCATGTTCTGAATGAACTCCTTGCGCTGATCCTCCGGCAGACTGTTGACATAGGATACCTTTTCCTCCAGCGTCATGTTGATGAAGTCTTTTGCAGAGGGCGTGGTGGTGGTCGCAGGGGCAGCGGCGGTTTCCGTGGTGTTGCTGTTTCCGCCGGCAGCAGCCGTGGTTTCGGCCGGCGGAACAGTCGTGCCCTTGTTGATCTCGTCTTCAATACTCTGATCTCGTTTTGCTGCCCAGTCTGCCAGCGCAGCGATTGCCTGATCGCACTGTTCCGAGGTGTATGTTCCGCCGCTGTACTGGTTGATGCACTGCTGAATGGTGCTCTCCGGCAGTCCCACGGCGTAGGCGTAAGCGATGACATCCCCCACGGAAGTGGCGGATGCAGTCATAGTGCCGGCACCGGTGGCGAGGAGTAACCCCAGACCACAGACCAGACCGGCGATGCGAACCGATTTTATTTTCATGTTGCAAAATCCTTTCTGAAATAGAGTCTGTTGTGCTTTCGGTATATACGTTATTATACAGGATATTGGAGAAAAAAGCAAGTCCCGTAAGGCGGGGATTTTTGGGAAAAACGGAGAACTTTTCAGATGGGTTGCTTTGTAAGGCTGATCCAACTGAGCACAGTTGGCGAGGTGTTCTGCGTGTTGTTTCCCCATAATCAAAAGGAAAGAATCAGCCTCCCCTGAAAGGGGAGGTGGGCGGCGAAGCCGCTCGGAGGGGTCGGTTTCGTTACAAAATCAAGATAAAGAAAAAACGCAGTGTTAGAACCCCTCAGTCAGTGCTACGCACTGCCAGCTCCCCTTTCAGGGGAGCCTTATCCTCTCCATCTCCACGAAGCGGACACGGCACGCCGTGTCCCTACAATACACGCAAAACACCTCGCCAGCTGCGCTCAGCTGGAGCAGCCTGATGGGGCAACGGTTCTGAAATCTTTTCGTTTTTGCACGATGCTTTTTGTGTTCGCTCTTGAAACGGTTCAAAAACCGCCCTGTTTCTTCACAAATACGGCTTTTCACCTCAAATTCGTGCATTCCCCGCAATTTTTTCTATCTGCACGGATTTTTTGGAAAAAACATGGGTAGTTCTGTACGCTGTTCTGAATTTTCCGCAAAGGCGTTGACATTTCTCCGGATATCCGGTACAATAGAAAAAGAGAAAATTTTGACCGCAATTTTTTACCATATCAGAAAAGGAGCATGCTTACTATGAATATTGCAGTTGCACAGTCCGGCGGGCCTACATGCGCCATCAACGCTTCATTGGTGGGCGTATTTCGGGAGTCCCTGAAAGAACCCACCATTGATGCGATTTTTGGTTCCATCAACGGCGTGGAGGGAATCATCCACGACCACCTCATCGACCTCAAGACCATGATTCTCACCAACGAAGATATGGAATTGCTCCGGCAGACGCCCTCCACGGTGCTGGGCTCCTGCCGGTATAAACTGCCGGACTGGCAGGAGGACGATGCCGTGTACCAGCAGATCGTGCACTGCCTGAAGCGCCGCCAGATCGGTGCGTTTTTCTACATCGGCGGAAACGATTCCATGGACACCGTGCAGAAGCTCTCCTCCTATTTTCGGGAGAAGAAGCTGAACATCAAGGTCATCGGCATTCCCAAGACCATTGACAACGACCTGTGCATCACCGACCACACCCCCGGCTTCGGCTCTGCGGCAAAGTACGTGGCAACCACCATGCAGGAGATCGTGCGGGACAGCTCAGTCTACAGCATGCCCTCCATCACCATCGTGGAGATCATGGGCCGACACGCCGGCTGGCTGACGGCTTCCAGCGCCGTGCTCCACGCCTATGGCGATCCTGCACCCCATCTGGTTTACGTGCCGGAGTCCCATTTCTCGGAGAAAAAGTTCCTGCGGGATGCGGAACAGGAGATGGCAAAGCATAAGGCAGTCATCGTGGCAGTTTCCGAGGGCGTTGCCGTACCGGAGGGCGTGCAGTCCGGTGCTGTGGATAACTTCGGGCATAAGTACCTCTCCGGCATCGGCAAGTATCTGGAACAGCTGGTGCGGGAAAAGATCGGATGTAAGGTGCGCTCCATCGAGCTGAACGTCATGCAGCGCTGTTCCTCCCACCTGTGTTCCAAGACCGACATCGACGAGTCGGAGCAGATCGGTGCAGCCGGTGTGCAGTGTGCCCTTAACGGTGAAACCGGACGGGTCATGGTATTCCGCCGTATCCACGACATGCCCTATACCGTGGTCATGGAGCCGGCAGATGCCTCCCAGATCGCCAATCGGGAGAAGTTCCTGCCGAGAGAGTTCCTCACCCCTGCCGGAAATAACATCAGCGATAAGGCAATGCCCTACTTCCTGCCGCTGATTCAGGGCGAACTGAATCTGCAAATGCACGGCGGCATTCCCAAGCACTTCACCATCACAGAATCTGTTTTGAAATAATCTCGTTTTCTTTGCGAAAAAGAGCCTGTCTGCACCAAGCTGTGCAGGCAGGCTCTTGTGTTTTCTGGAATATGGTTTCGCTGCTTATTCGTCGTCGGGGGTCTTGTCCGCCGGATTGTTGTCATAGTCCATCTTCCGGACGTGGTACTGGACATCTTCCAGCAGCTTCCGGTTGGCTGCGACGGTATCTCCCAGCAGTCCCAGCGTAATGGTCTGGAACCCGATGAGGAGCAGCACGGCGGTGAGAATCAGCGACTGGACATGGCCATTGCCCTCGCCCAGGAAGAAGAATACCAGAAACCGGATGCCGACCACCAGTCCCAGCACAAAGAGAATGGCGCCGATGGTGCAGAAGAATTGGAGCGGACGGTACATGGCGGTGGAGCGGATGATGACCGAGGCGGAGCGCTTCATGTACCGCCACATGCTGGAGAACAGACGGGAGGGGCGTGTTTCCGGATTGGTGCGGATGGGCACGGAGGCCACAGCCATCTTGCTGCGGCCGGCCTGAATGATGGTCTCCAGCGTGTAGGTGTACTCGTTGACCACGTTCATGCGCATGGCAGCTTCTCTGGAATAGGCACGGAAGCCGGAGGGTGCGTCGGGGACATCGGTGTGGGATGCCACCCGTACCACCCAGCTGCCCAGATGCTGGAATTTCTTTTTCTTCCAGGAGAAGTGCTCAGTCTCGTCAATGGGGCGTTCGCCGATGACCATGTCCGCTTTCTTTTCCAGAATGGGGCGCACCAGCTTTTCGATGTCCGCACCGCAGTACTGGTTGTCCGCATCGGTGTTGACGATGATGTCCGCACCCAGCCGCAGACATGCGTCCAGTCCGGCGAGGAAGCCCCGTGCCAGACCTTTGTTGCGGCGGAAGGATACGACGTGGTGGAATCCCAGCTCCCGTGCCTTCTGAACGGTGCCGTCCTTGCTGCCGTCGTTGATGATGAGATATTCGATGGTGTCGATGCCGTCGATGTGCCGCGGCAGATCACGGTATGCCAGCTCCAGCGTCTTTTCCTCGTTGTAGCAGGGAATTTGAATAATCAGTTTCATAGCAATTGATTCCTTTCTTGCGGGGTTCTCATCCCTGCGGTGTGAATACGATGGATTTCAGCGGGAAGCCCAGCAGCCGCGGGTCGCTCTCCGAGATTTTCTTTGCCTCCCACAGGTCGCAGCGGAGGGTAACGATGTTCTGCCCGTCCTCCAGACACGCTGCCGGAATATCCAGCGAGAGGGATTGTCCGTTGTTGGACTCGTCCACTGTCACCGTGCCGGCGGATTTGCCGTTGATCTCGATGGTGACGGGATACTGCGCAAAGCCCAGCCGGTTCAGATCCAGCATGCAGCCCATTTGCAGCGTCATGGTGTAATCCTGCTGGCACAGCATGCAGCGCACGCTGGCCTCCTCAGAATTGGACCAGCAGAAATTTCCCTCCAGCCCGCCGAAGCCGCGGTACATGGTGCTGGCGCATTCGTCCGCCGGATAGGTGAGCTTTTCGGACTGGTAGGTATAGAGAGTGACGGACACGGGCGCCTCCTGATATGCCAGCGGGAACGGGAGGAGTCCCGCTCTGCCGCTCACATTGTCATCGTTGGACTGTGTCACACGGTTGGCATATGTCAGCCGGAAGTTCTCGGCGAACGAGTCGTCCCAGTCCTCTGTGCCCAGATAGAACACCTTGTCATACCGTTCGTCCAGCGCCTTCGCCTGCGCCAGCAGGTCGTCCGCCTCCGGATAGACCGCAGCGCCGGAGATGGCACGCAGAGGCAGATACATGGTGGACATATAACTGTCGCTGACGATCATGCAGTCGTCGGAGGACAGTTCCTGCGCTGTCTCCTCCAGAACACTCCATTCCAGACGGGTGTCGTCCCGCTGGATGGAGAGAAAGCGGTCATAGGGTGCGACCACCAGAAGTCCGGCTGCCAGCACCGGCAGCGTGACCCGTGCCCGCAGCCGATCCAGCGTTACAGCAAGGAATACCGCAGCTACCGGCAGGAACGGTGCCAGATAGCGGCCGTAGTAATAGAAGTACTGCACCTCTGGACGCAGTACCGCAGCGTAGAACAAAACGCAGTAGAAAAACGTCACCAGTGCTACAAGACGCTGGGTGGACTCCAGATAGAATCTGGGGCGAATCACGCCTAGCCCCCACGCCGCCAGAAACGGAATGATGCCCGTGCAGGCGAGGAACCCCCAGAGGGAGGCGTGGGAAATCGCATCCAGAACGGACTCCGCCGTGAGGCAGCGCAGTCCGATCAGTGCTGCCATGGCGGTCAGCAGCACTTCTGCCACGATCACGCCCGGCACCGACTGCCGGAACGCCTGTAAGCGCAGTTCCTCCGTCTGTTTTTCCGGATGCCGTTTCCCCAGCACATGCGTCAGCAGCACAAATCCGGCGCACAGCACCAGCGCACCGCCGCAGACCGCCGGAACAAACCAGCTGAGGTCATCCTGATTGATGCCAAGCCCGAAGAGGGGACTGTAGTTGTTGGTGGTGTAGAACGGCTGGACACGGCGCATGGCAAAGAAGCTGACCAGATAGCCCAGCACCGCTGCCGGCATCAGCACGGCGAAACACCTGCGCCGTGTGAACCAGTACATGCCGCCGTAAACCAGCACGAACAGGGGAACCATGGTGTAAATGGAAACGTGGAAACAGCCGAATACGGCGATGGGCAGAATGGAGAGCCACTGCCGCCGGGTTTCCCGTTCCGTCAGGAAATAGAGATACAGTGCAAACAGAACGCCCAAAAATCCCTCCGTCAGGGCGGATTTTGCCACCCAGATGACAATGGGGGAGGCTGCCGTAACGGCACACGCCAGCGCCGTTGCGCTCTTTTTCAGCTGGAAATTGCGGCAGGTCTGGAACACCAGAAAGACCGTGCAGCAATAGAAAACCGTCTGAATGTCCAGCATTCGACTCATGCCGAAGATGGTGCCCCACACGGCGAGGAGGGAGGCGTAGGTGGGAATGCCGTGGTAGATGCCGGAGACCGGACTGATGGAGGTGTCGAAGCCGTGGCTCACATGTCCGGCGGACTCGGTATCATAGCCGGCGAGCTGCTGGAAAATGCTTTGCGCAAAGGTCTCCTGCTGCTCCGCCGGAACCTGATGGTACTCGGCGAAGTCCTGCTGCCGGTCGGTGATGCCGTTCATCAGATTGACGGCAACCGTCTGGTATACGCCCTCGTCCTGTCCCATGCCAAAGAAGCCGTGCTTCACGGCGACAAGCACCAGACCGCCGGCGCAGACCAGCAGGGGAATCCAGTACTCCCGGATGTCCCACGAGACCTGACACAGCCGGTTCCAGGGGCACGCCTCTTTCCGCCGCCGCCAAAGCAAAAGCACCCCGCCGCACAGCAAGAGGAGAAACGCCGTGCCGGCAGCACAGCGGAACAGCCGGAACGCATCCAGCACGAACAGCCCCATGGCGGTGATGACCCATGCGCACAGCCAGAAGATGACGCCGAAGCCCAGAAGCTCCAGAACGTTGCTCTGTTTCCGCCAGATACCGGCGGCGAGTGCGGCAAAGACCACGCCCAGAAGAACGACCCCAGAAAATAAATTCATCCCAGCGATTCCCCCTTATTTTCCGGATGCCGCATCACTCACATACTCGATGATCTCCGAGAATTTCTGCATGATGACGTTCCAGTCATAGTTGTGTGTGATATATGCCCGTGCGTTGGCGCAGAGCTGCATGTATTCCACCGGATGGTGCAGCAGATACTGCACAGCGCCCTCAAATTCAAAGTAGCTGTGGTAGAACAGTCCGCCGTTGCTCTTGGTGCAGTGTCCTTTCAGGACGGCGCACGCCCCGTTGACCAGCACCGGCACCGAGAGCGCCATTGCCTCCAGCACGGAGATGGAAAGGCTCTCGTACTTGGAGGGGAGCACCAGTGCTTTTGCGCCGGAGATCCCGTGGAACTTGTCCTCCTCCGGCACGAAGCCGAGGGAGATGATGTCCGGATGCTTCGGGATCTCGCACACGGCCTTTCCCATGAGCACCAGCTTCAGCTTGCCGCCACAGCGCTTTTTGTACTCCATAAAATAGCGGAACAGCATGGGGCACTCCTTGCCCTCGTCGATGCGTCCCACGTAGATGAGATAGTCGTCCTGAATCCCGTACTGCCGGCGGAACTGTGCAGCATCCGGCGTGCAGGGAATGTCCACACCGGTGCCCATGACCTGGCAGGGAATCGGTTCTGTTCTGGGAAATGTCCGGCGCACCAGCTTGCGCTCCTCGTCCGTCAGAAAGACGAATGCCTTGGGCTTGGGGAACAGTGCCTCATAGGTGAGGAAGTGCAGGTACGGCTCCTCGTGGGCGGTGGGGATGAAGATGGACTTCTCCGCCACTTCCGGCATGCCGGCAACGGTGAGGTAGTATAGATAGGTGACGAAGATGAATACGTCATACTTGTCCTTGTTCTGCCGGATGTACTGGATGCAGGCGGGGGAATATGGCCCCTGCTTCTCGAACCAGACGTGTTCCTTTTCCAGACTGCGTTCGCCCGCCGCCATCTCCTGCAGGTACTTGCCGTTGTATTGGTCAAAATCTCTGGCACGCAGCTTTTCCACCGGAAACCGCCGCACGGTCACGCCGTGGATGACCTCCACATCCCGAACGTACCAGTCTTTCCACGTGGTGTAGTCCACTGCCTTGGTGGTCAGCACCTCCACCTCATATCGATTGGCAAGCCGTTCGGCGATCATGCGGGTGTAATACTCAGAACCACCGTTGACCTCCATGCCGTACCGCTGGTTGACCAGTGCAATTCGTTTCATAGGCTCACTCCTCTGTCAGCTTTGCAAAGAAAGCTCTGTATTTTTCCACGATGACATCCCAGTCGAAGTTCTCCCGCACGAATGCCCCGCCGTTCTGTCCCATGGTGCGTGCCTGTTCCGGATGCGTCAGGATGTACTGGACGCAGCCCTCGAACTCGAAGTAGTTCCGGAAATACAGCCCGCCGTTGGCTCTGCGGGCGAAGTCCCGTGTGACGGCGCACTGGGAGTGCACCAGAACCGGCCGTCCGCACAGCCAGCTCTCCATGATGACCAGCGAGAAGCTCTCGTTGTGGGAGGGCTGGCACAGCAGCTCTGCCGCTGCCATGGCATCATACTTATCCTGCCTGGACACGAACCCCAGATCGTAGACATCGTCCCGCACCGAGGCGGGAATCTCAATGGAACCGCCGCCGATGAGTACCAGCTGCAAGTCGCTGTCCCCGTGGCGCTGCTTGTATTCGGCAAAGTACCGCAGCAGGGTGTGGACGTTCTTTCCGGCATCCTTTCTGCCGGCATAGAGCAGGAAGGGTTTCTGAATGCGGTATGCCTTTCGGAATGCATCGGCGTCGGCGCAGATGTTGGTGTCCATGCCGATGCCCATGCAGATCTGTTCCGTGGTGGTGAAGTCGTAGACCTTGTTGGCAAGCTCCATCTCCGGCATGGCGTTGTAGATGATGCCCCGTGCCTGAATGTACGCCTGCCGGAACAGGCGCAGATAGAGGTATGCCTCATCGTGAAAACAGGGGATGAGGACGGACTTCTCCGGACAAGCCTGCATACCGTAGTAGGTAGTGCCGAACATATAGGGGATAAAGACATAGAGGGCATATTCGTCCGATGCGTCCTTGAGATATTCGTAGAGCTGGGGACTGTTGACCATCTCTTCCACAAAAGTCTTTTCCTCTTGAAGAGATAGGTGCTGTCCCTCCATCAGCCGGCGGTTGACCCGGTCAAATGCAGCGGTATCCCGCCGCCGCACCGGAAACCGTCGCACCGCAATGTCCTCCACCACGGCAGTTCCGGCGGAGTAGTAGTTTTCGTTCCAGTCCGCCGAGAACTCCCTGACGCAGGTGGTGAGGATCTCCACATCCATTCCGGCACGCTGCAAATGGGTGGCGACCTCCCGCAGCTCCATTTCTGCGCCGCCGGGGATGTCCTCGCCGTACCAGGGGATCACGAATCCGATTTTTCGCATGGCTTACTGCCTCCTTCCAAAAAATTGCCGCAGTTACTTCCGCTTCTTTTTCCGGACATACGGCGGAACGATCTGCAAAAACTCCTGCAACTGCTGCTCGAACAGCTTCCGGATCTCCGGATAGGCAAAGTCCTGCTGCCGCCTGCGCTGTCCCGCTACGATCTCCCGCCGCAGCGCAGCGTCCCGCAAAATGCGGTCGGCGCACATGGCGGCTTCCATGGGGTCGTTGGAGGAGAGCAGCACACCGCTGCCGCCCAGCGTGTCAGCAATGGCGGAGGAATCGTAGGCGAGAATGGGCACGCCGAAATACATCGCCTCCACCAGCGGCACACAGAACCCCTCGTGCTCGCTCATGCAGAGGAACAGGTCGGCGAGGTGGTAGTACGCCAGAATCGCCGGAAAGGAGATGTGTCCCGTAAAGACCACGTTGTCCAGCTCCAGTGCGCCCACATAGCGGCGCAGCCGGTGGTAATACCGTTCCATGCCCTGATACGAGCCGACGAGAAACAGGCGGGATTTGGGGTTGCAGTATTTCTTATAGCAGTAGAACGCACGGATGACGTCCTCCTGTTTTTTGTTGGGGGCGATGCGTCCCACAAAAACAAAGTTGGTGTATCCGTCGTTCTCATAGCGTGCCATGACCTCCGGATCAGGTGCCTTGGCGTAGTCGGAGAACGGGATGAGGATGGGGCGGATAACAATGGGACACTGGTAGTTCAGTTCCCGCAGAACCTGTGCATTGTAGGCGGACACTGCCATGCAGTAGTCCACCTTGTCTGCCAGATGGCAAAGTCCCCGCATGCCGTATTCGGAGATGCGGGTAAGATTGTCGTTATAGCCCTTGAAGTACTTGGCGGGGGTGATGTTGTGGAAGATCATGAGCTTGCGGCAGGGATACCGTTCCAGAGAGAAGCTCAGGTCTGTGCCGGTGGATTTGTGATAGATGATGACATCCTCACCGGACAGACGGGGCATTTTTTCCACGGGAAACGCCGTGCCCTCCGGAAGCCGCCGGTCTACGGTCTCTGCATAGATGCCGGTCTGGAAGCCCATGTTCCGGATGACAGTGGAGAGCGCCAGAACATCGTTGCCGATGGCATCGCCCATGGCCATGGTGGGCAGAAGCTGGACGATTCTCATTGTGCCTCCTCCCCGGAACATTTTGCCTGAAGCAGGGCGATCTGACTCTGCATCTGTTCCATGGCGATCTTGTTGTTTTTCTGCTGGAGTTCCAGTTCCTCAATGCGTTCCAGCAGTGCCTTGGTGCTGTGCATGCGGGACTCCAGAATATACATCTCCGTCTGCTGCTGTGCCTGAGCAATGTTGGCGTTCAGGCTGCTCTGCTCTGCGGCGTATGGCTCCACATAGAAGCTCACCAGCTTGCGGATCACCTTCTTGAAGAACACGGCGATGGGATTTCCGGCGAGCGGGCGGTAGGGGTCTACCCGATGGTGCGTGCTGATATACTGCACGTTGGCACGGAGCATATCGGCATCGAAGCGCTCGCCGCTGGTGTCGCTGTCGGCATCGTTGGGAACGTCGGCAAAGGAGAGCATGTCGCTGCTGTAGCCCTTTTCCTTGATCTCCGTCCGGATCTGCTCCATAATTTCAGAAACGTCAATGGATTGATTGGTCTGATTCTCCATAAACTCTATCCTTTCTTCACTGCCACGATGGCGTAATCCTGACTGCCGTAAAGCATGTTGGAAACCGCCTTCATGGCACGGTTGAATTCCTCCAGATTTTCTGCATCACACCGCAGCGGCGGAATGGACTGTGCCGGCCGGCTGTTCTCGGTGAAAATCAGGGTGGTATCTGAAAATCCCGCCTTCTCCAGATAATACTGCATGGTCAGCGGATGCACCGGCTTGACGTGGGAGGGATCGATGTAAAACGCATTGGTATAGATGGACAGGGAGGTGGGGTTCGGTGTTTCGATCACCAGACAGCCGCCGTCCTCCAGCTTGTCGTAAGCAGTGCGGCACAGCGCCAGAATCTGTTCCGGTGTCATGTGTTCCACGACCTGTCCCAGAAAGATGCCGTCCACGGCGGACAGCTGCGCCAGATATGCCGTGCCGTCGCCGCACACTGCACGCAGCCCTTTTAGATTGCAGTAGTCCACATAGGGCTGGTAAAGGTCAATGCCCTCCGCCGGAATCTGTTCCTCCTGCATGAGGGAGAGAAACTCGCCTCTGCCGCAGCCGATGTCCAGTACGTGCTGTTTGCCCTGAAAATAGGGGAGGTACTGTCGCTGGACTTCCTTGATGTGCTCCACAGAGCCACGGAAGTGGTTCTCGAAATCGAAGTATTCGATGGTGTCGTATGCCTGTCTGGGGGCTTCCGCAGGGGGCGCAGCCGCTACAGGTGCCGCAGTATCTGCCGGGGCAGCAGCGGAAACCGCCGGTGCGG
>NZ_FR898079.1:35955-36828 GCF_000437175.1 Ruminococcus sp. CAG:330
AACCCGCCGGTGCGGCTGCCAGCTTGCGCTCCATCTGGCGCAGCTGCATTTTGCAGCAGTCGATGTCGCCCTGATGATTTGCCAGCATGCTGTTATTGTTGCGCAGGTTGACGCATGCCTGTTCAAAGTCCTGCCGGAGCTGCTGGAGCTGTGCGGAGAGCGCAGCGTTTTCCTGCTGCGCTGCGGCCAGCTGCTGCTCCAGTGCGGCACGGTCCTGTTCGGCATCCTGAAACAGGGCATAGCACCAGCCGAACAGCTTCCGCTTGAGTGCGCCTTTCCAGCCGGACTGCTGCTGCATGCCCTGCAGGTGTTGTGATAAATTTCCCATGTTGCCTTCTTTCTAACTCAGGAATCCTGAGCAATCTTCCACTGATGGGGGACACGCATCACGCCCACATCTCCCATGGAGGAGGTCATCTGGAGGGTGACAGCGCCCTTGTAATAGTCTACCGGAATGCCCTCGCCCGCCTCGATCGCCACGTCCAGCGTATACACGCCGGGGAGCAGCCACAGGGCATCGATCTGAAATTCCGCCGTGCCGTCCCTGGTGAGGTCAAAGGCATTCTGCATGTCGATGCGGGTATTGGTGCCGTAGCAGTGCACGCCGTCCTGCCGGAAGATGCCGATGCCCAGCACGGCGTTCTGGACAGGCTCGTTGACGGAATAGGCGATGCGCAGCCGGACGGGACTCCCCGTGGGGAAAGCCGCCTGCTGCTGTCCGTCGGCATCCAGAAGGCTGATCTGTTCCAGATGCGCCTTGCCGTTGCCCCAGCGGTTCTTGTTCGATTCTTTTCGCTCTTTCTGCTGTTCCTGCTTGCGCTCCAGATCCTTGCGGGTGCTCTCCTGCATCTTTTGTCCCATGAACTCCAGATA
>NZ_FR898079.1:36841-37461 GCF_000437175.1 Ruminococcus sp. CAG:330
CTCCAGATACTCCAGATCCACATCCCGCACCGGCCCCTCTGCACGGATAAGTCCGTCGTGAATCCAGATGGCACGCTCGCAGATCTGCTCGATCTGTCCCAGTGCGTGGGACACGATGACGATGGTCGTGCCGTTTGCCTTGATCTCCCGCAGCTTCTGGAAGCACTTCGCCTGAAAGTTTGCGTCGCCCACGCCGAGAATCTCGTCGATGAGCAGCACGTCAGCATCCACGTTGATCGCCACGGAAAAGGCGAGGCGCATATACATGCCGGAGGAGTAGGTGCGGACGGGGTTGTCAATGAATTCCTCCAGCTCGGAGAAATCGATGATGGTTTGCAGGCGCTGGTCGATTTCTTTCTTGTTCAGTCCGAAAATCGCCGCATTGGTGTAGATGTTCTCCCTGCCGCTCATGTCCGGATGGAATCCGGCGCCCAGCTCGATGAGGCTGGAAACCCGTCCCTTGATCTGGATAGAGCCGCTGTCGGGGTAGAGAATGCGGGTCAGGAGCTTCAGGGTGGTACTTTTGCCGCAGCCGTTGTGCCCGATCAGTCCCACCGCTTCGCCGCGCTTGACGGTGAACGAGATGCCCCGCAGCACGTGGCGCACCTCGTGGCGGCGGC
>NZ_FR898079.1:37547-43132 GCF_000437175.1 Ruminococcus sp. CAG:330
ATGACGTTTTCGTTTTCTGCCATAATTACAATTCCTCCGCAAATCCCTTTTTCAGTTTGCCGAACACCAGCATGCCCAGAATCAGAAACAGCACGCCCAGTACGACTGCCTCCAGAAGGCTGGCGAGGTTGGGCACCTGTCCGCTGTAGAGTACGGAGCGGTAGCAGCTGATGATGGAGGACATGGGGTTGATGTGATAGATGAAGCGCAGCTTCTGCGGAATCATGTCGATGGAGTAGAAGATGGGAGTCATGTACATCCAGATCATGGTGACGATGCCCAGAATGTGTTCCAGATCCCGGAAATAGACCGTAATGGCGGAGGCGAGCATTGCCATGCCCAGCGCCAGAAAATACTCCACGATCATGATGACTGGCAGACAGAGCAGCGCCAGCGGATTGATGGGAACACGTGCCACCACCATGACGGGGATGATGATGCAAAAGCAGAGCAGCATGTTGACAAAGCAGCTTGTGACGTAGGAGATGGGGATGACCTCTCTGGGGAAGTAGATCTTTTTCACCAGATCCTTTTGGGCGACCACGGAGCTGGAACCGCCGGTGATGGCGGAGGAGAAGAAGATCCACGGCACCAATGCCACAAACAGATACAGGTAGTATTTGTCAATGCCGGCCTTCATGATGTAGGTGAACACAAAGGTGTAGACAACCAGCTGCATCAGGGGATTGATAAACGTCCAGAGGAATCCGAGGACAGAGCCTTTGTAGCGGCCGCGCAGATCTTTTTTCACAAGGCTAAAGATCATCTGCCGGTAATCATAAATTTCCTTCCATACTTTCATAGAAATACCTGTCCGTTCTGTGTGTTTTTTCGAATGCGCAGAAACGGGGAAAAAAGCGGGTTTCTGCGACAGTGCACTCACAATTTATTATAACCCATTTTGTAGGAAAAGTCAATGTTTTTGGAAAACCGTGAGCACGAATCAGCTTTTATCTTCTAAAGCCTCCCCTGAAAGGGGAGGGGGACCGCCGATAGGCGGTGGAGAGGTTCTTTTGTGAAATCTTTTCACAATGTTCTCAATACGAATAGAAGACCCCTCAGTCAGTGCTGCGCACTGCCAGCTCTTACCGAGCGGTCCCTTTTGTCACTTCGTGACATTTCCCCATTCTATGGGGAATCACCCCTTTCAGGGGAGCCTGATTTGTTATGCCTCATATGTCCCAAAAACGAAAAAAGCCGGAGACATCACTGTCTCCGGCTTGAACCGTTCCTGCTGGAATTCCGGAACTTAGTCCTTGTTCTCAGCGATATAGTCTACGATATCACCAACGGTCTTGATGCCCTCCAGATCCTCGTCTGCGATCTTCACATCAAATTCCTCTTCCACAGCCATTACCAGATCTACCAGATCCAGAGAATCTGCGCCCAGATCTTCCTGAATGGTTGCTTCGGTGGTAACTTCGTCGTCGTCTACACCCAGCTGATCGACAACCAGTTCCTTGAGCTTGTCAAAAATTTCTTCTTTTGCCATTTCGTTTTCCTCCAATAATTGATGTTGCACCCCGTGGGGATGCGGCGTCATCGGGGACACCCAAACCGTCACCGGACTGCATTTCTGCGGCGCCGGTGCGGCACGGAATCGGAACACGCCGATTTTCCTTCATCTAGTATACCGCCTTTTTGGCAAAACGTCAATATCTTTTTGTGATTTTTCTGAGATTGTTTTTTCGCCTTGCCGCCGCCCGGACAGACACAGCGCTGCGGGTCGGTGCGGTACGGAACGGGTACGGTTCTCAGGCTTCCTGGAACACGCCGATTTTCCTAAACTTAGTATACCGTTCTTTTTGTAAAACGTCAATATCTTTTTGTGATTTTTCCGATATCGCTTTTACCAAATATTCCTTAATATTTTCGGATATTTTGTCGATATCGTTTTGTGCGCCGCCCTCCGGCTCCGGAATGATGGCTTCGGCAACGCCAAACCGCACCATATCCTCCGCCGTGATCTGGAGTACCTCGCAGGCATCCTGTTCTCTGGACGCATCCTTCCACAGAATGGAAGCGCATCCTCTGGGGGAGATGACCGAGTACAGGGCGTTTTCCAGCATTGCCAGATCATCGCAGACGCCCAGCGCCAGCGCACCGCCGCTGCCGGCCTCGCCCAGCACCACCGAGATCACCGGTGTCCGCAGCATCATAAATTCAGCAATGTTGCGGGCGATCGCCTCGCCCTGTCCACGCTCTTCCGCCTCCACGCCGCAGAATGCGCCGGGCGTGTCGATCAGACAGATCACAGGACGGTGGAATTTTTCCGCCTGATGCGCCAGACGCAGCGCCTTGCGGTAGCCCTCCGGATGGGGCATGGCGAAATTGGACGCCTTGTTCTCCCGGATGTTGCGTCCCTTGACCTGCGCCAGAACTGTGACCGGTGTGCCGTTCAGCCGGCAGATACCGCCGATGAGTGCGCCATCGTCGCCGACGCCACGGTCGCCGTGCAGTTCATAGAAGTCCGTAAAAATTCGTGGGATATAGTCCCGCACGGTGGGACGGTTCTTGTCCCGGATGAGCAGCTGCCGATCCCATGCGGAAAGCTTTTGTGTTTCTTGTTCCATCCTTGCCCCTCCTTAGCCGTTTTCCCGTTCATAGCCGTGCAGCTTCAGCAGGTGGGACAGTGTGCTGCGCATGGTGCGCCGCTCCACGATCATATCCACAAAGCCCTTTTCCTGCACAAATTCTGCCAGCTGGAAGTTGTCGGGAAGCCGCTGGCGGATGGTGCCCTCGATGACACGCCGTCCGGCGAAGCCGATGAGCACCTTGGGTTCTGCCAGAATGATGTCCCCCAGCGATGCAAACGAAGCGGTGACACCGCCGGTGGTGGGATCTGTCATTACTGTGAGGTACAGCAGTCCGGCCTCGCTGTGCCGGGCCACGGCACCGGAGGTCTTTGCCATCTGCATGAGGGAGAGAATGCCCTCCTGCATCCGTGCACCGCCGGATGCGGTGAAAGCGACCACCGGCAGCCCTTTTTCTGTGGCGGTTTCAAAGGCACGTGTGATCTTTTCGCCCACTACGCTGCCCATGGATGCCATCATGAAATGGGAGTCCATGATGATGAGGACGGTGCGGGAGCCCTTGATGGTGCACTCGCCGGTAATGACAGCGTCCCGCATGCCGGTCTGGGTCTGGGAGCGCTCGATCTTCTGCGCATAGTCCGGAAAGTGCAGCGGGTCGGCGCTGTGCATGCCGGCATCGTATTCCACAAAGGAATTTTTGTCCGCCGTGATGCGCAGGCGCTCTGCTGCGGTCAGCCGTGCGTGATAGTTGCAGTTGGGGCAGACCTTGCCCTGTTCCTGAAACTGGCTCTCCGGCACGGACTGCTGGCAGCGGGGGCATTTGAACATAGGCTCATGTTCTGCGGTTGTGTCGTCGTTGAAGCGCTTGGTGACGTTTCTGAATAAATCTTCCAATGCCATGTATGTTTCACCCTACTCTCTGTTCACACCGTCAGCGCTGCGGCGTTCCTGAATTTTTCTGATCCCGGAGGAACTTCTCCAGAAAGCTGTTGTCGTAGCTGCCGGCCTCGAAATCCTTGTTCTTGATCAGCCGGAGCTGGAAGTCGATGTTGGAGTCGATGCCGTCCACGATAAATTCCGCCAAAGCCCAGCGCATTTTCATGATCGCCTCATGGCGGGTTGGCGCATGCACGATGAGCTTTGCGATCATGGAGTCGTAGTAGGGCGGGATGGTATAGCCCTGATAGACTGCGCTGTCCACCCGCACGCCGGGGCCGCCGGGGATGTGCAGGGAACGGATGGTGCCGGGGGACGGCCGGAAGTCCTGATCGGGATTCTCGGCGTTGATGCGGCACTCGATGGCGTGGCCACGGACTTCGATGTCCTTCTGGGTGAACGGCAGGGGCTTGCCCTGTGCCACCAGCAGCTGGGTCTGCACCAGATCCACGCCCGTGACCCACTCGGTCACAGGATGCTCCACCTGAATGCGGGTGTTCATCTCCATGAAATAGAAGTTGCGGTCGCTGTCCACCAGAAATTCGATGGTGCCGGCGTTATAATAGCCGCACGCCTTGGCAGCACGGACGGCTGCCTCCTGCATGGCGCTGCGCAGCTCCGGTGTCATCAGCGGACTGGGACTCTCCTCCAGCACCTTCTGGTTCCGTCGCTGCATGCTGCAGTCCCGCTCACCCAGTGCCACGGTGTTGCCCATCTGGTCGGCGATGATCTGGATCTCCACGTGATGGGGTCCGAGGATGAGTTTTTCCAGATAGACCTCATCGTTGCCGAAGAACATCTTCGCCTCTTCCTTTGCCACGGACATCTGCTCTTCCAGCTCCTCCGGCGAGTTGACACGGCGAATGCCTCTGCCGCCGCCGCCGGCGGATGCCTTGACCAGTACCGGATAGCCGATCTCTGCGGCGATGCGCTTTGCCTCCTCCACCGAGGAAACAGCGCCGTCCGAGCCGGGGATGACCGGAACGCCGGCAGCCTTCATGGTCTCCTTGGCTCTCGCCTTGTCGCCCAGCATGGCGATGGATTCCGGCGACGGGCCGATGAAGGTAATGCCGTTGTCGATGCAGAGCTGTGCAAATTCCGCACTCTCCGACAAAAAGCCGAAGCCCGGATGCAGTGCGGAAGCGCCGGTGTTCTGGCAGGCGGCGATGAGGGCGTTTCTGTTCAGGTAGCTCTCCTGTACGGAGGGCGGTCCGATGCAGACGGATTCATCCGCAATCTCTGCGTGCAGCGCATTGCGGTCTGCGGTGGAGTAGACCGTGACGCATTGCAGCCCCGCCTCACGGCAGGCACGGATGATCCGCACAGCGATCTCACCGCGGTTTGCAATTAAAACCTTTTTCCACATGTTGCTTGCCTCACTGCTCTACTGCAAATTTGATCTCGCAGGAAACGGCACGCTTGCCGTCTACGGTTGCCTCTGCCTTGCCCACGCCCATGGGGCCGCGCTGTGCAATGATCTCCACAGAGAGGTCGAGCACGTCGCCCGGCACCACCTGACGGCGGAACTTTGCCTTGTCGATTCCGGCAAAGAGGGCGATTTTGCCCTTGAATTCCGGCTGGGACAGGATGCAGACAGCGCCTGCCTGTGCCAGCATTTCAATCATCAGCACGCCCGGCGTCACCGGCTTTTCGGGAAAATGTCCCTTGAACCAGAAGTCGTCTGCCTTGATATACTTTCTTGCCACAATGCGCTTGCCGATCTCCATTTCCAGCACCTCGTCAATGAGGAGAAACGGGTCACGGTGGGGGATGATCTCCTTGATCTGTTCCTGATTCAACAATACTTCTGCCATATCTGCACTCCTTTACGCAAGAATCATCAGCGGCTGGTCATACTCGACCGCCTCGCCGTTTTTCACCAGAATCTCCTGAACCGTGCCGTCCATATCGCTCTGCACCTCATTCATCAGCTTCATGGATTCGATAATCATGATCACATCGCCCTTTTTCACGGTGTCGCCCACCTGTACAAAGGGAGGCTGATCCGGAGAGGGAGAGGCGTAGAATGTGCCCACGATGGGCGACTTGATGATCTTGCCGCTGAGGGGCTTCTCCTCCGCTGCGGGAGCCGGAGCAGATGCAGCAGCTGCTCCG
>NZ_FR898079.1:43157-57214 GCF_000437175.1 Ruminococcus sp. CAG:330
GCCAGCCGGCGCAGCCATGGGGACACCCATAGGCGGCATCGGCGGCGGGCACTTCTTGCCCTTGATGGTGATGCACTTGTCCTCCGATGCGATGGTGATCTCGCCCAGATCCTTTGCGGCGACGAGGTCGGCCAGCTTCTCGATGGTTTCCAGCGTCACCATATCATAAATTTTTTCACTCATGTCTGATTCTCCTTAGTCTACGCACTTCTTGAAGCACAGGGTGGCGTTGTGTCCGCCAAAGCCCAGCGAGTTCGACAGTGCGGCGCTGACCGGCATTTCTACCGGTCCATCGACACAGTAATCCAGATCGCACTCCGGATCCGGTGTGGTGTAGCCGATGGTCTGGTGGATGAAGCTGTCCCGGATGGACAGCGCACAGACAACTGCCTCCACAGCACCCGTGCCGCCCAGCATGTGGCCGGTCATGGACTTGGTGGAATTGATCTTAACCTTTCGTGCCTGTTCCTCGCCCAGAGCGATCTTCACCGCCTTGGTTTCCAGCATATCGTTCAGGTGGGTGGAGGTACCGTGGGCATTGATATAGGTGATGTCCTCCGGCTTCAAACCGGCTTCGGTGTACGCCTCGATCATTGCCCTGGAGGATGCGCCGCATTCGTCTGCCGGAGCTGTCATGTGGTATGCGTCGCAGGTTGCGCCGTAGCCGGCCAGCTCGCAGTAGATCTTGGCACCACGTGCCTTGGCATGTTCGTATTCCTCCAGCACCAGTACCGCAGAGCCTTCGCCCAGGACAAAGCCGCCGCGGTTCAGGTCGAACGGGGTGGATGCCTTTGCCGGATCGCTCTCTGTGGTCAGCGCTTTCATGGTGCGGAAACCGCCCAGTGTGAACTCTGTGATGGTGGATTCGCTGCCGCCGCACAGGCACACATCCAGATAGCCGTCCTTGATCTTGCGGAACGCCTCGCCGATGGCGTGGGTTGCGGAGGCGCAGGCAGTGGTGGTGCAGAAGTTGTCGCCGCGGAAGCCGGTGCGGATGGCAACCTGACCGGCAGCCATGTTGCCGATCATCATGGGTACGAAGAACGGCGAGATGCGTCCCGGACCCTTGGCACGGTACTTGTCATGCTCTTCCTCAATTCTGCCGATGCCGCCGATGCCGCAGCCGATGATGGTGCCCACACGGTACGGATCCATGTCCTTGAAATCCGAGCCGGCATCTTTCAGCGCCTGAACTGCCGATGCCACGGCAATCTGTGTGAACCGCTCCATGTGGCGGATGTCCTTGCGTTCGAAGTATTCCGCCGGATCGAAGTCACGGATGATACCGGCAACGCTGACACCCAGTTCGGTGGTGTCAAAGCTGTCGATCTTGGAAACACCCAGTGTTCCCTTCTTTACATTTTCCCAGAACTTTTCCACAGTGCTGCCCAGCGGGTTGACTGTGCCAAGTCCGGTGATGACTACTCTTTTCATAGTTCCTCGCTCTCTGCCGCAGCTGTGCGGCAAGCTTGTTTCTCAATTCTTAGAACCTGTCTTCACAAGCGTATACAAGTGTCTTTTCGGCAAATTTTGCTGCATCCTGCGTGAAAAATACTTGCCATACGAAAGTATGCCTGCAAATTTTTGCCTTGTCTGCAAAAAAATTTGCTCGAAAATCCGCATATATTTCTTATGCATACAAGCTCTGAAAGCATTTTCAGCTTGCCTCCCCGGAAAGGGGGAGGGGGACCAGCGAAGCTGGTGGAGGGGGGGTTACGGGAAACCCCTTACATCATCAGTCCGCCGGAGATCTCAACGACCTGACCGGTGACATAGCTTGCATCCTCAGAGCACAGGAAAGAAATCACGCTTGCCACTTCCTGCGGGTCGCCGTAGCGCTTCATTGCCACCAGCTCCAGCATCTTGCTGCGCTGTTCCTCGGTGAGAGCGTCAGTCATGGGTGTCTTGATGAAGCCCGGAGCAACGGCGTTGACGGTGACATTGCGGGAGCCCAGCTCTTTTGCCACGGTCTTGGTCATGCCGATGATGGCAGCCTTGGATGCGGAATAGTTGATCTGTCCCGGATTGCCGTACAGACCGGCAACGGATGCCAGACTGACAATGTGTCCGTGGCGCTGGCGCATCATGACAGCGCCCACCAGCTTCATCATGTTGAACACGCTTTTCTGGTTGACGGCGATGACAGCGTCGTACTGCTCCTCAGACATGCGCACCATCAGACCGTCCTTGGTGATGCCGGCGTTGTTGACCAGTGCGTCGATCGAGCCGAAACGCTCTTTTACTGCCTTGGTCATTGCTTCGCACTGGGCATAGTCTGCCACGTTTGCGGCAAAAAGCTCTGCCTCTACGCCGAAGCTGCGGCACTCTTCTGCGACCTTCTCAGCGTTTGCCTTATCGGAATCGCTGGGGAAGTGATTGATTGCGATATTATAACCGTCCTTCGCCAGACGCTTGGCGATGCATGCGCCAATGCCCTGAGAAGCACCTGTGATCAATGCTGTTGCCATGGTAATTTCTCCTTTATCTCAACTCAGTTTTTGCCCAGTAACCGGAACGCCTGTGCCCACATCTCGTCGATAACCTCTTTGCAGGGTTTGATCTCGTGGATCATACCGGCGATCAGACCGCACAGGAATGAACCCTCGTCCACGTTGCCGTCTACCACTGCCTTGCGCAGAGAGCCGACGGTCATTGCCTCAAAGTCCTCCGGCGGGCAGGCTGCCTTTTCCATTGCCTGAAGCTTCTTGGTGTACTTGGTCTTGATGCCGCGGCAGGGGCTGCCGGAGTAGAAGCCGGTGATCTGGTTGTCGGTGTCCTTTGCCTTGAGTACCAGCTCCTTGTATTTCGGGGAGATCTGGCATTCCTCTGTGGCGAGGAACCGTGTGCCCAGCTGGACACCCTCAGCGCCCAGCATGAATGCCGCAGCGATACCTCTGCCGTCTGCGATACCGCCGGCAGCGATGACCGGAATGTCTACCGCATCCACGACCTGCGGCACCAGACACATGGTGGTGTTCATGCCGATGTGTCCGCCGGACTCGGTGCCCTCTGCAACAACGGCATCAGCGCCGGCACGTTCCATGCGCTTTGCCAGCGCCACAGACGGAACCACCGGAATCACCTTGATGCCGGCTGCCTTCCATGCGTCCATATACTTGCCGGGGTTGCCTGCGCCGGTGGTGACGATGGGCACGTGTTCATCAATGACCAGCTGTGCCAGATCATCGGCGTTGGGGCTCATGAGCATGATGTTCACGCCAAAGGGGTTCTGTGTCTTTTCTTTGCAAGTGCGGATCTGTTCCCGCAGATAGTCGATGGGGGCGCTGCCGCCTGCGATCAGACCGACTGCGCCGGCGTTGGACACTGCCGAAGCCAGTGTGCTCTCGGCGATCCACGCCATGCCGCCCTGAATCATGGGGTACTTGCACCCCAGCAGTTTGGTAATTCTGGTTTCCATATCGAGATACATCCTTTCCAGTTGGGATTGATTGATTAAAATGTATTAGTATTCCATAATGAGTGCGGCATAGGTCAGACCTGCACCGAAGCCCACCAGACACACCTTTTCGCCACGCTGGATCTTTCCGGCACGGATCGCCTCATCAAAAGCGATGGGAATCGAAGCGCTGGAGGTGTTGCCGTGGTATTCAATGTTGGTGATGACCTTTTCCATGGGCTGTTTCAGGAACTTCATGGCAGTTTCGATGATGCGCATGTTTGCCTGATGGGGAACGATCTTGTCCAGATCATTCAGGTCGAAGCCGATCTTTTCGGCTGCCATGGTTGCCGCCTTTGCCAGTGCGTGGGTGGCGAACTTGTACACCTCTCTGCCGTCCTGCAGCATGGTGTGCTCCCAGCCCTCCGGACCGGGACCCATGCCGTCATCGTATTCTGCCAGACGCTCCGGCTTTACGAATGGCGACTGGGGCAGGGCGCTGTGGGCATAGAGATACTTGGCACCCGTGCCGTCTGCGCCCAGATGGCTGGTGTACAGAGCATCTTCCTTGTATTCGATCAGTGCCGCAGCAGCGCCGTCCCCGAAGAGAATGCAGGAGGAGCGGTCGCTGTAGTTGGTGATCTTCGACAGACTCTCGTTGGCGATGACCAGCGCATATCGGATGGAGGAATCGGTTTTCAGGAAGCGGTGTGCGGTGTCCATGGCATAGACAAAGCCGGAGCAGGCTGCGTTCAGATCGAAGCAGGCTGCGTTCACAGCGCCGATCTTGCCCTGAATGATGCAGGACATAGAGGGTGTGCAGTATTCCGGTGTAATGGTGGTGTCGATCAGCAGACCGATCTCCGCCGGATCAATGCCCGCTGCCTCAATGGCACGCTTGGCTGCCTGAACGCCCATGTACCAGGTCGGCTCGCCATCCGAAATATGGCGTGTGCCGATGCCGGTGCGTGTCCGGATCCACTCGTCGTTGGTTTCTACGATTTTTGCCATATCGTCGTTTGTCACCTGAAATTCAGGGGTATAGCTGCCTGTGCCTAAAACATGAATGCCCATGCCAAAAATTCCTCCGTTCACAGGGCGCACCGGCGGCAGGCTGCGCCGGCAAAGATCCCGAAATGCGCTGCCGCTGAAAAAAATTCGGTGCGTCCTATTGTTTCTTTTGCTTTTTTGTGTTATGATAGAAGCAGGGGCCGCACCGGCGAAAAATGCCGGATGCGGTCTGCAAAAATAGTATTGCCGTCCTGTGGAGATATCCCGGCAGGCTTTGCGGCTACACACTCTTCTATTATAGATGATTTTACAGCGTTTTGCAATGTAAAACGGGAACTTTTCGAGGTAGAAAAAGTGAAATACTATTTTTTGCACAAAATTTAACGTGGATATTTGTGCAGGTTTGTACATCTCCATGAGAAAGGATCAGATATTATGACAACGATCGCACTTTTTTCGGGACAGGGTTCCCAGTATGAAAAGATGGGACTGGATCTGGTAAAGCAGGATGCCGAACTGGAATCCATTTATGAGGCAGCATCCGAGGCGCTGGGCTTTGATTTGTTCGCCATTGTTGCAGATGCTGACGCACAGACGCTGGGGCGCACCATTTACGCACAGCCTGCCATTATGGCGACCTCTCTGATATGCCTGGAGGCAGCTAAGAAGCGAGGTTTTACGTATGACGCCGTTGCCGGCCATTCGCTGGGCGAGTACGCCGCAATGGTTGCTGCCGGTATGCTGTCCCTGGAGGACGGCTTCAAGGTCATCAAGGCCCGTTCCGAGGCAATGGATGCCGCAGCTGCGGCAGCAGACGGGGCAATGTGCGCTGTGCTGAAGCTGGCGCCGGCAGAGGTGGAGCGCATCTGTGCCGAGACCGAGGGCTATGTTGTCCCGGCAAACTATAACTCCGCCGTTCAGACGGTCATCGCCGGCGACCGTGCCGCTGTGGAAAAGGCAGCCGAGGCGTGCGCAGCGCAGAAGGGCAGAACCGTGATGCTGGCTGTGGCAAGCGCATTCCACACCAAGTTCATGCAGCCGGCAGCCGATGCGTTCTATGAGGCAGTCAAGGATGTGAAGTTTGCCGCACCGAAGGTGCCGTTCTACTCCAACGTGCTGGGCGGTGTGCGCACAGACTTCTCCGATATGCCCAAGGCACTGGCAGAGCACATTGTTTCGCCGGTACGCTTCACCGATGAGCTGGCAGCCATGCAGGCAGCCGGCATCACACGCTACATCGAGTTCGGCCCGAAGAACGTGCTGACCGGTCTGGTGAAAAAGACGCTCAAGGGTGTTACCGCAAAGAACTGCGAGAACTGTGAGACACTGGAAGGAGTTCTGGAATAATGGAACAGTACACATTGATCGGACACCCGCTGGGACACTCCATGTCGCCGTTTATCCACGAGCGGCTGTTTGCCATGGCGGGCAGAAAGGCAGAGTACACCCTGACCGATATCGCACCGGAGCACCTGCTGGAAAAAGAACCGTTTCTCCGGAGCTTACAGGGCTTTAACATCACCATTCCCCACAAGATGGCAGTCATCCCCATGGTAGACCGGCTGGACGAGAGCGCCAGACGCTACGACTCCGTCAACTGCGTGGCAAACGTAGACGGCAAGCTGGTGGGCTATAACACCGACTGCGACGGCTTCACCATGTCCGTGAAGGACTATCCCATGGACGGCAAGGTGCTTCTCATCGGCTGCGGCGGTGTGGGACGTATGATCGCCACCGAGGCGCTGCGCAGCGGTGCAGACCTGACCATCGGCATCATCCCGCAGGATCGGAAGCTGGTGGAGACCTTCATTCAGGAGGCAAAACAGCAGATGCCGGGTGCCAGAGTGCAGTATGCCGTGACCGCAGAGATTCACGAGAAGTTCGATGTCATCATCAACGCTTCGCCGGTTGGCATGTTCCCCAAGGTGGACGCTTGTCCGGTTTCTGACGAACTGATTGATCAGGCGGACTATTTCTTTGACGTGATCTATAATCCTACCAAGACGCTGTTCCTCCGCAAAGCGCTGGCGCAGGGCAAGACCGCAAAGGGCGGCGCAGCCATGCTGGTATTGCAGGCAGTCCGTGCCCACGAGATCTGGAACGGCGACAGCTATACCCAGGAGCAGATCGACACCATCATTCGGGAGATGGAACAGACCATCGACCAGCAGAATGGCACACACTGAGGAGGGCGCATGAAAGCGATTTTTTTGTGCGGCTTTATGGGCTGCGGCAAATCCACCGTGGGAGAACTGGTTGCCAGGCAGCTCAAGCTGCCCCTCATTGACACCGATGCCTATCTGGTGGAGCAGGAGGGACGCAGCATTCCGGAGATCTTCGCACAGGACGGCGAGCCGTATTTCCGGAAGATCGAGGCAGAGGCGATCCGGACGCTCTGCGGCACACAGGCGGTCATCGCCTGCGGCGGCGGTGCCATGCTGAATCCGGACAGCGCAGCAGCTGCCCGGAAAGAGGGCGTTGTGGTGCTGCTGGACGAGTCCTTTGACACCTGCTATCGGCGCATCAAGGGCGACACCAACCGCCCCATTGTGCAGCGCAGCACCAAGGAGGAACTGGAGCAGCTTTTTCAAAAGCGTGCGGCAGTGTACCGTGCCAATGCCTCCTGCGTGGTCGCCGGCGGCGTATCCCCCAGGAAGATGGCGGAGCGTGTCATCGCTGCGGTACAGGAAGCTTAGAGCTTGTGTTCATAGGAAATATATGCGGATTTTCGAGCAAATTTTTTTGCAGACAAGGCAAAAATTTGCAGGCATACTTTCGTATGGCAAGAATTTTTCACGCAGTATGCAACAAAATTTGCCGAAAAGACGTAGATAGACGCCTATGAACACGAGCTCTTAACCAAAATTCTTGTTGCATATGACAAAAGGCGAGCGGAATGCGGTTCCGTTCGCCTTTTTGATGCGTTGCTGCTTGGAATCAGGAGTGGCTCTCCAGCTTGGCGTTTGCCAGCATCAGCTTGATGCGGTTCTCCTGGTTGACTCTGGTTGCACCGGGGTCATAGTCGATCGCCACAATGTTGGCGTTGGGGTAGGCGTTCTTGATGGTGCGTGCCATGCCCTTTGCCACGATGTGATTCGGCAGGCAGCCGAACGGCTGCGTGCAGATGATGTTCTCTGTGCCGGTTTCCGCCAGCACTGCCATTTCGGCGGTGATCATCCAGCCCTCCCCCATGGAAACGCCCTGACTGATGTACTTGTCTGCGGCACGGCGCAGATCCTCGAAGTCGTGGGGCGGGGTGAACTCGCCGTGCTTCTGGATCGCCCGGATCATCTGCACCTGCTTGCTGTGGAGGAACTTGTACCCCAGCCCGAACGCCAGCGTCTTGAAGTTCCTGTAGTCATACAGGTGGCTGTTGGTCTCGCTGTTGGCAGCGCAGTACAGGATAAATTCCAGCAGCGTGGGCACAACGGGTTCGCAGCCCTCGGAGATGAGGAAGTCTTCCAGATGGTTGTTCGCCAGCGGGGAATACTTGACGTAGATCTCGCCGATGATGCCCACCTTGATCTTGGGCTTCTTGCTGCGGGGGATGGCAGCGAAGTCCCTGAGAATCTGGGCGTAGGTCTTTTCGGCGGAGAGGAACTTGTTGCTCTCGAACAGCTTGGGCAGCTTCTCCTGCCATGCGTCCAGCACCTGCTGGGACTCGCCCTCGTTCAGCTCGTAGGGACGGCACTGGTTGAACAGCGTCATGAGCAGATCGGCGTACAGGACGGCGTAGACCATTTTGATGCACAGCGCCGGTGTCAGTTCCAGACTGCTGTCCTTTTCCAGTCCGGCGAAGTTCAGGGAGATGACCGGCACCTGCGGGAACTGCTCCGCCATGCACTTGCGCAGCAGATGGATGTAATTGGACGCACGGCATCCGCCGCCGGTCTGGGTGATGAGCAGGGCGGTGTGGTCGATGTCATACTTGCCGCTCTTCAGCGCCTCCATAAACTGTCCTACAACCAGCAGTGCCGGATAGCAGGTGTCGTTGTGGACGTTTTTCAGTCCCTCCTCCACCACAGTGCGGGAGGTGGACTCCAGCAGTACCACGTGATACCCGAACTGTTCCAGAATGCGAATGAGCAGGTGGAAGTGAATGGGGAGCATGTTGGGTGCAAGAATGGTATAGGTCTTCTTCATTTCCGGTGTGAATTTTGCATATGCCATAAGATATGGGTACCTCCTTGGAATGCTCGGGATGGTGTGTCCATGCGATGTGATTTATGTCTCTTCCGATTCGGCGGAGCTTTGCTTCTGTGTCTGTTCCATGGCGGCGATCAGGCTTCGCAGGCGGATCTTGATGGCACCCAGATTGCTGATCTCGTCGATTTTCAGCTGGGTGTACAGCTTTCCGCCGTCCTCCAGAATCCGCCGCACCTCGTCGGTGGTGATGGCATCGATGCCGCAGCCGAAGGACACCAGCTGTACCAGTTGCATATCCGGCTGGGTGGTGACGTACTTGGCAGCACGGTACATTCTGGAGTGGTATGTCCACTGGTTCAGCGCCTGTAATTCCGGTGTCTGCGCCAGATGCGCCACGCTGTCCTCGGTGATGACGGCAAGCCCCAGACTGGCGATGAGCTTGTGGATGCCGTGGTTGATCTCCGGGTCAATGTGGTAGGGCCTGCCTGCCAGCACGATGATCTGCCTGCCTGCCTCCCGTGCCTGCCGGACGATCTCCTCGCCCTCGGCAACAATGTCTTTCCGGTACTGCTCCAGTGCGGCGAAGCCGTGTTCCAGCGCCTGTTCCACCTCTTTTTTCGAGGCGTACTTGGCGAAGATGGTGTGGAGCACCTTGACCACATGGCTGCGGCGGTTCAGGTCGAGGAACGGGTGCAGGAAGTTGCTGTCCGTCAGTTTTTCGCAGTTTGCCATGAGCAGCTCCGGATAATACGCCACAACGGGGCAGTTGTAGTGATTGTCGGAATCGCCCTCGTCGATGTTGTAGCTCATGCAGGGGTAGAAGATGAAGTCCACGCCCTGTTCCAGCAGGCTCTCAATGTGACCGTGCGTCAGCTTTGCCGGATAGCAGACCGTGTCGGACGGAATGGTGCTCTGTCCTTTATAATACGTATTCCGTGTGCTCTCCTCGGAGAACTTCACGGCAAATCCCAGCTCTGTAAAGAACGTGTGCCACAGGGGCATCTGGTCGTAGTAGTGCAGCGCCAGCGGCAGTCCCACCGTTGCCTTGGGCTTTTCCGGCTGGTGCTCTGCCAGCGAGAGGATGTGCCGGTACTTCCACTCGAACAGATTGGGCAGCTGCTCCGCTTCTTTCTTGCCGGCACCCTTTTCACAGCGGTTTCCGGAGATGAACCGTCCGCCGTCGGAGAACCGGATGATGCTCAGGGCACAGTGCGCCGTGCAGCCCTTGCAGGTGGCAGCCTTTGCCGTGTAGGAGAAGTTTTTCAGATCCTCTGCGCTGCGCAGGGTGGTGGTGCCGCTGGAGCGCTCCTGTGCATAGAGAGCTGCGCCGAATGCGCCCATCAGACCGGAGATCGCCGGCCGGATAACGTCGTGGCCGATCTCCCGCTCAAAGCACCGCAGCACGGCGTCGTTCAGGAATGTGCCGCCCTGTACCACGATGTGCTGTCCCAGCTCCTCGGGATTGCGGGCACGGATGACCTTGTAGATGGCGTTCTTGACGATAGAGCCGGACAGACCGGCGGAGATATCCTCGATGGTTGCGCCGTCCTTCTGCGCCTGCTTGACGCTGCTGTTCATGAAAACGGTGCAGCGGGAGCCCAGGTCTACCGGATGCTCGGCGAACAGCCCCAGTCTGGAGAAGTCGGCGATGTCGTAGCCCAGCGCCACGGCGAACGCCTGAATAAACGAGCCGCAGCCGGAGGAACATGCCTCGTTCAGCATGATGCTGTCAATGCTGTGGTTTTTGATCTGGAAGCACTTGATGTCCTGGCCGCCGATGTCGATGATGAAGTCCACCTCCGGACAGAAGAACGATGCCGCCTTGAAGTGCGCCACGGTTTCCACAATGCCGAAGTCCACGCCCAGTCCGGCACGGATGAGATCCTCGCCGTAGCCGGTGACGGCGCTGCCGCAGATGGTGCAGTCCGGACTCAGCCCCTCATAGAGGGCGGACAGCTCCCGTTTGATGCAGTCCAGCGGCTGTCCCTTGTTGGAGGCGTAGAAATCATAGAGCAGCTCGTGGTTTTCCGAGAGCAGCACGATCTTGGTGGTGGTAGAGCCGGCATCAATGCCCAGATACGCCTTGCCGGCATAGGTGCGGTAGTCGCTCCGTGCCACATCGTGGGCGGCGTGGCGCTCCTGAAACCGCTGGTATTCCTCCGGATAGCTGAACAGGGGCTTGTCTGCCACCAGCGCTGTCTGCGTCTGTGCCTGCGCCAGCATCTCCTGCAACTGCGTCAGAGTGTAGGCATCCGGCAGGGCGCAGGCGGACAGGGCGCTGCCGTAGGCGACAAAGGTTCTGCCGTCCTCCGGAAAATGGGCGTGTTCCCCGTCCAGCTGTAGCGTCTTGGTGAAAGCGTTGCGCAGCCCCTGCAAAAAGGACAGCGGGCCGCCCAGAAAGAGCACGTTGCCCTGGATGCGTCTGCCCTGTGCCAGACCGGAAACCGTCTGGTCTACGACTGCCTGAAAGATGCTGGCGGCGATGTCCTCCCGCCGCGCGCCCTGATTCAGGAGGGGCTGGATGTCCGACTTGGCGAAAACACCACAGCGGGAGGCGATGGGGTACACTTTTTCCGCGCGGAGTGCCATCTGATCCAGCTGGTCTACGCTGACATCCAGCAGCGTTGCCATCTGGTCGATAAAAGCGCCCGTACCGCCGGCACAGCTGCCGTTCATGCGCTGTTCCACACCGCCGGTGAGGAAGATGATCTTGGCATCCTCGCCGCCCAGCTCAATGACGGCATCGGCTTCGGGACAGCGTTCCTTGACGGCGAGAAATGCGGCGTGGACTTCCTGCACAAAGGGCAGCTTCGCCGCCTGCGCCAGCCCCAGACCGGCAGAACCGGTGATGCTGACACGCATGGCATCGGCGGGGTACTGCTGCGCCAGCTCGCCCAGCTTTCCGCAGACGGTCTCCTGCACCTTGGAGAAGTGCCGCTCATAGCTGGAGGACAACACATGATGTTCCTCATCCAGCACCACCGTTTTTACCGTTGTCGATCCGATATCAATGCCGATGGCATACGGGATTGCAGTTATTTCACTCACAGATGGGTACTCCTTTCCGTTTCCTAGAGATTCCTAGAAATTCTTAGAATCTTTATTGTATAACTTTTTTCTTGTGAATTCTACAGAAAACAAGAAAATTTTTCGCAAATTCTTTTGGATGTTTTGCAGGAAGTTGTTCTTATAGAAATGCACATGGATTTTTGAGCACAATTTTGAAAACGGCAAGGCAGGAATTCGCAGGCATGCTTTCGCATGGCAGGAATTTCTAACGCAGCTGTTCTTAAAACTTGCCGAAAAGACAGTTGTTTTTTCCGTGAGAACAACTTCTAAGAGCCTGCCTCGTGCTTCTGGACACGGAGATGTCAGAAGATGCGAAACAGGTTCTTGAGCGGGGTTATTGCAGAGAAGGTACTGCCTCATCTGCATGGGTGATTCCGTGATACATAATTAGTGCAGGACGTTTCTCGGCACACGCTTGGAGATGCCGCAGACGATCTCGTAGCCGATGGTGCCGTACAGGGCAGCAAGCTCATCGGCAGTGATGGAGGCATCACCGTCTGTGCCGAACATAGTGACCACATCGCCGGGCTTGACCTCCTCCGGCAGGTCGGTGACATCCAGCATCAGCTGATCCATGCAGATTCTTCCCACAATGGGACATGCCCTGCCGTGCACCAGTGCAGAGGCCTTGTTGGAGAGCAGCCGTGCGTAGCCGTCGGCATAGCCGATGGTGACGGTGGCAATGGTGCGGGGTGCGGGGGCGGTGTAGGTTCTGCCGTAGCTGATGCATGCGCCGGGCTCCACGGTTTTCACGTGGGACACCACACTGCGCAGGGACATGACGGGGCGCAGCTCCATGGGAACGTGCACCGGATAGTTTGGCTCCAGTCCGTACATGATGATGCCGATGCGTGCCAGTGTGGCTCTGGGGTTGGGACGGGTGACTGATGCGGCGCTGTTCATAAAGTGCAGGTGCTTGACGGGGTGTCCCAGCTCTGCCAGCTTGTCGTAGACGCTGACAATGAAGTCCTCCTGCGCCTGTGTGTAGGCGATGTCGTCTGCCTCCGGCGAGTCTGCCACGGCGAAGTGGGTGTAGATGCCCTCGATGGAGAGACGCTCCAGCTCAAACAGGGGAAGCAGCTCCCTGGCGCAGTCCTCCGGCGTGCTGCTGCGGAACCCGATGCGTCCCATGCCGGTGTCCAGCTTGATGTGGCAGCGCACCGGCTGGTGGGCGAAGTGCTGCAACTGGCGGGCGTAGTCCAGCGAGAGAACGCCCTGGATGATGTTGTTCCGTGCCAGCTCCGGCGCAAATTCCGGCGGGGTGTAGCCCAGAATGAAGATCTCTCCGTAGGGGCAGTATTCCCGCACGGAGAGCGCCTCCTCCAGATTGGAAACGGCAAACCAGCGCACGCCCAGCTCCCAGAGTTTCTTGCAGATCGCCTCGTCGCCGTGACCGTAGGCGTTTGCCTTTACCACCGCCATATACTGGGTATGCTGCGGCAGCATGCTCTGTACGGTGCGAACGTTGTGCTCCAGTGCGGATAAATCAATTTCTGCCCATGCACGGTAGCGTTTTTGTTGTTCCAATTCCATGATGACAAAACCTTCCCTTTTTCGCAGCTTCGGCTGCGCTTGCATTTTTTGATAAAATATGCTATGATAAAAATTGACCAGATATGAATAGGCTTGAAAACTGCTGTTGTCATATCGTTTCAAAACCGGTCTGCGCCGTTGCTGCAGCGCAGCAGATGAAAACAGTTTTAAGTATAGCACACAGAAGCCGAAATTGCAAGTACGATTTGTGAATATGTTGAAGAAGGGGAGATTTTGTCTATGCCGCATGCCATTTTTGATACCCACAGCCATTACACAGACGATGCCTTTGCGCCGGATCGGGAGGAGGTGCTGCGCACTCTGCCGGAGCATGGGGTTGTCCACGCTGTCCTCGCCGGAACGACCATGGAGGACAGCGCCGCCGGCATCGCACTGGCGCACGCCCACGAAATTCTCTACGCTGCTGTGGGCATCCATCCGGAGACTGCCGGAAGCCAGCCGGCGGACTATCTGGCACAGCTGGAGAAGCTTGCGGCACAGCCCAAGGTCGTCGCCATCGGGGAGATCGGGCTGGACTACCATTATGCGGGATACGACCGGGAACAGCAGATCATCCTGCTGCGGGAGCAGCTGGATCTGGCAAAGCAGCTGGATCTGCCGGTCATCATCCACGCACGGGATGCCACAGAGGATTACATACGCATTCTGGAGGAATTTCGTCCCCGCGGTGTGGTGCACTGCTTTTCCGGCAGCGCAGAGACGGCGCAGCAGGTGCTGAAGCTGGGCATGTACATCGGCTTCACCGGCATTCTGACCTTTTCCAATGCCAAAAAGGCACGGCGTGCGCTGGCGGCGGTGCCGGAAGACCGGCTGGTGCTGGAAACGGACTGCCCCTACATGGCGCCGGTGCCCATGCGCGGCAGGCGGTGCGACAGTACGA
>NZ_FR898080.1:0-2685 GCF_000437175.1 Ruminococcus sp. CAG:330
AAATCCACATATATTTCTTGTGAAGACAGGTTCTTAGTCCTTGATTCCGGAATGTGCCATTGTTTCGATGACCTGCCGCTGTGCCAGCATGAAGATGACGATAGGGGGCACCAGCATAAAGACAGCTGCCGCCATGGCGACACCGGCACGGGCAAGGCCTGCCGAGGCTGCCTGCTGCACGACGGTGGGCAGAGTCTTCAGGGATTCCTGGAACACCAGCGTGCCGCCCTGAATGTTCCATGCCGCCTGGAACGAGAAGATGATGACGGTCATCAGCGCCGGCTTCTGGTTGGGCATGACGATCTGCCAGCAGATGCGGAAGATGCCTGCGCCGTCCACCTTTGCCGCTTCGATCATGGCATCCGGCACCTGCGTCATGGACTGGCGCATCAGGAACAGGTTCATGGGAGCGGCGATGGACGGGAAGATCAGTGCCATATAGGTATCGATCATGCCCAGCTTTGCCAGCACCATGTACTGCATGATATAGATGACGTTGCTCTGGTACAGCAGGGATACCACGATGATGGAATTGATCGCCTTGGCGCCGGGGAAGCGGATCTTCGCCAGACAGAACGCTGCCATGGAGGAGAAGATGACCTGTCCCAGCGTTACCACCACCGTGACAAAGACGCTGTTAAAGACATAGCGGGAGAACGGAACCCACAGATCGGAGCACAGGCGGAACATCGCACTGTAGTTGGAGAGTGTGGGATCGATGACGTAGAGCTTCGGCGGGAACACGAACAGCTCCTGCACCGGCTTCAGGGACATGACCACTGCCAGATACAGGGGCAGCGCCATGAATACCGCCAGAACCAGCAGAAAGGTGAAAATTCCCATCGTTCCGCCGATCTTATGACCGGCACGCTTGGAGGACACCTTCAGGCGGGTGCCGTAGACTTTTTCTTTTTTTGCCATTGTTTCCGCACCCTCCTTTAGTCCATGTATTTGTTGAGCAGTCTGCCGATGAGTTTATTGAGCAGGTACATGACAAGAAACAGAATCATACAGATGGCAGATGCATAGCCCATTTCGTAGCGGATCCAGCCGTAGTCGTAGGCGTGGTTCATAATGGTGTGCGCCTTGTAGTCCGTGCTGGGGAAGCCCACCAGATTCTGGGACACGGTGCCGGCGGTGAAGGAGCTGACGATCTGCATGACTGCCGCAAACATCAGCTGCGGCCCCATGGAGGGGATGGTGATGTAGATCAGTTCCTGCCAGCGGCTCTTGATGCCCTCGATGGCGCCCGCCTCGTACTGGGAGCGGTCGATGTTCTGGAAGCCGGCACGGAGCGCCAGGAAGCCGGCACCCAGGCTGATCCACATCTGCACGACGATGGTCACGCCCAGCACATAGTCCCCGTCGGTCAGCCACTGGATGGGGGAGCTGATGATGCCCAGATCCAGCAGGAACGAGTTGATGTAGCCGTAGGAGTCGCCGCTGAAGATCAGCTTCCACACCGTGTAGACATTTGCCATGGACGGTGCGTAGAAGATCAGAGTAAAGATCGTGCGGAGCTTGGGATGCAGCTCATTGATGAGCCACGCCAGCAGGAAACACAGGATATAGCTGACGGGGCCGGTGAACAGAGCGAACACCAGCGTCACACGGATAGACTGGATGAAGATCTTGTCCGACAAAAACAGCGTGGTGTAGTTGGAAAGCCCCACGAACTTGGGCATCTGCACCATGTTGAAATCCGTAAAGCCCATGGGCAGGGACATCACAACGGGGACAATGGTAAATACGAGGAAAAACAGCATGAACGGTGCGATCATCAGATAGCTCGCTTTGTTCTGCTTCACCGCCAGCCACGTGAGCCGCCGGTTTTCCTGTCGGGTTCTTTTGCCAATTTCGGCAGTATCCAAGGGGATTCCCTCCTTCTCTTTAAGAGTCTAATCCGAGGTTTTCACGCTTTCTGGTGATCTCCTCGTTGATATCCCGATTGTACGACATCAGCGTATCCCGCGGGTTCTCGTTGTTGTTGACCACTTCACGGAAGGCATTCATGATGTTTCGGGTGACAGAGTAGGAAGCCGGAATAATGGGAATCTCCTCCAGCTCGTCCATGGAGGTCAGGATGGTGTCCGCCTCCTCCGACGACCACGCCAGCTGGGTGAGTGCCTCGGTGCTGGCGGTGGCGTAGCGTCCCATCTGTCCCAGCAGACCCTCGATCTGGGTGCCGTACTCCACCTGCACTTCGGCGGAGCAGAACCACTTGAGGAACGTCCACGCATTTTCCAGACCGTTCTGTTTCTCGCTCACCTTATTAAAGATGACGGCGCCGGTGTTGTTGGAGTTGACGGCGTGGGAAACGCTGCCGTCCTCCAGCTCCGTGCCGGGGATGGCTGTGAAGCCCCACAGCCCGCTGATCTCCGGCGCTGCCACAGACAGCTGGTTAAAGAAGGTGCAGTAGTCGGATACCACGATGGGATATTCGCCTGTCCGGAACCGGCTGAAGGCGTCATACTGCTGGTCGAAGTCGTACTTGGTATAGAAGTCCGTCCACATCTCGAAGGAGTCAATGGCGGCGTTGGTATGAAAGGTAGTTTCGGTCTGTGCGTCATTATAATAGTTCTGTCCGCGCTGGAGCAGGAGGGACGCAAAGGTCAGACCGGATTCCGTTGCGGCGGAGATGGTCGCCTGATTGGCATCCGCAGCCACTGCCGGCAGCACCAGACC
>NZ_FR898081.1:0-3677 GCF_000437175.1 Ruminococcus sp. CAG:330
TGCCACAGTACTTTGAAAAGAATTTCCGCATAAAAAAGACCTCCCTTCACAGATTATCTTTTCGGCATTGTTATTATACCATAAAAAAAGTACCTGTGCGAGAAGTCTACGAAACTTACAGTGTTTTCGACGAAACTTACAGTTTTTCATATTTTGTTTTTATTTTGCAGCCATGCTTTTTTACAAATACAGAGCCACCTCAGCATCAAAATAGACATCATTATGATGGAGTTGACAGATTCCATCATATTTTTCAGCTGCTGATTCTACATTTTTTAATCCATATCCATGTGATTCTGTATCTTCTTTTGTTGTTACGATTTCGCCATTTTCATAATGAACCTTTCCTGGATAGGTATTTTTTACAGCAATAAAGAGCATACCCTTTCGATAAGTCATTGCGATTTTCAACTCACGTTTTCCGTCAGTTTTTTGAAGTGCCTGTACTGCATTGTCCAGCAGATTTGTCAAAATTGTGGAAAGGTCTACAATTTCTATGGGAAGTTCTGTTGGTATAACAATGTCTACGGTTACAGCAACATTCCAATCAGAAATAGATCTTAACTTGTAATTGATAATGCTGTCTACCACAATATTTCCTGAAGTAGAGTACAGTACAGACTTTTTTTCTTCTTTCTGTATCAACTCTTGTAGATATTGTGAAGCCTCGTTGGTTTTGCGACCTTCAAGAAAAGCTTCTACAATAGAAAAATGATTGGAAATGTCATGGTGAAATCTTCTGGTGTCTTCCACTGCATTCTGCATCAGCTGACACTGGTTCTGGTAGTAATTTTTTTCTTGCTCTGCCACTGTTGCTTTTGCAGCCCGTGCATATGCAATTGACAGTGATTCATACAGAAAAAATACTACGATATTGATGATAAATAAGAGAATCATGGAAACTGTGACCGATTGTGCTGTCACTCCAGAAACAGTCGTAAACAGCAATTCTATGCCAATTGTCAGAATTGGTATGCACGGAGAAACAAACATTGTCCATATTGGAAGAATCTTTTGCTCATTTCTGTGATGCGAAAAATATCCTAATAGCAACACAATCCAAAAGATTACCATACGAGATAAAAAGATTCCGATCTCATTTTCATATTCATATCTTTGAAGTGGTTCTATATAGGCATTTTTTGTAACCACAGATACAATTAATTCCACGGCAAATCCTAAAACAATATATTCTAATATTGCAAGCAAGCGTTTTGGAAAAGTGGTATTATAGCATAATGAGATAGAAAAAAGTGAGATTATCGTGAAAATCAGATTCAAAAAAGGAATGTTTGCAACGAAATGAATCCCAATTGTCAATACAAAATATAATGCATAAACGCTAATTGTAATTACCTTGTTTCGTATCTGTGTTCCAAAAAGCGATTGAAAAAAATAATAAATAATATAGATGGAAAATAATTCCGAACAAGCGTATACAATATCGTAGTTGGATAAACTCATACGGACTCCTTTCGATTGATAGCAAATTGTTCTGCTCTGATCTCTTTTCGTTTTGACTGTGCGATTGGCAGTTCAATTCCTGTAGATAGATATACTTTATCATAGGCATATTTACGCACATATAAGTGATGAACTAGATATGTTTTGTGAATACGTAAAAACTGAAAAGATTTTAATTGTTTTTGCACATGATCCAACAAGCCATAAAAGCTATCTTTATGATATTCGTTCTGAGTGTAGTAGTGTATGATGATCTGGTGATCCTCACTCTCAAAATATATAATATCTTTGATCGGTATTTTCACAATGTTATGTCCTGTTTTGTATGTAAATGCATCGGCTTGTAAATGCAATCGATGAATCAAGCGTTCAAATACCTTTTCAATTTTTTCTTTGTTAATCGGTTTATGCACAAAATAAAGTGGATCATATTCAAAAATTTCAATGGCATACTCCTTATTTCCTGAGATATACGCAATTTGTGTGGCATCGTTTTTTAAGTTGTCTCGAATCATTTTACTAACATCAATACCAGTAAATTCAGGCATTTCAATATCCAGAAAAATCAAATCGTAGAATTCACCGTTTTGTAGATGCTCACATAGTTCTTTCCCGCTGTAATAGATATCGATATCAATTGCAATGCCTTTATTGGTTGTAATTTCAATCAAAATCGTTTCGAGTTGTGTTCCTATTTCGACAGCATCATCTATAATTGCAATTCGAATCATGTAATCACCCCTTTGCTTCCATAATACCATAAAAAATCTTAAAAAGCAAGGGGACTAAAAGCTTTTCAATCAGAAATTCTAAAATAAAAACATATTTTTTATTTTGTCGAATCCAAACTTTATCAAAAATATACTACTTATAATATTATATACAAAAACGACCTGTTAGAAACACTTTCATAGCAGATCATTTTTATAAGATTAATTCAATTATTTGTTTATTCGATACGAAGATTTTCAATTATAACTTTTCTTTCACCGCTAAAGTTTTTCCTATGAAACACAAATTTCAATTCAGAAACATCTTTCCAAAACATAAAAGTACTTTGGAATTGAGCAAGCGGAATTTTGAATTCTCTCAAATCCTCATTTAAATAAATCTCGTAGGAAACGTCAATGCCATTAAGGCAAATTTCAATGTCCAAAAAAGTTATTCCTTCAGATATATAAGCTTCAAAGCACAAGTTTCTATCATTTGCAATATAATTTGTAAAATTTCGTTTTTCAGCAAATACAACAATGCTACATAATTTACTTTCTGTTTTTTCAAAATTTATTATAGCAGTTATTTTTTCTTGATTAGATTCCTTTTTAATGATCTTACAACCATCATTCTCCAAATCATCAATACAATAACTTCTTGCAAAAGCCATATTAAATTTTCGATTATTTTCTAAAGTCAAATTCAAAAACTCATCTCTAGCATTTTTCCCAATGCGTCTGATTAGGATGAATACCAAATTTGTCATTTAATATCTTAAGAAACTCATTAAAAGCTGCTTTTGTCATGTTATCACAAGTTCCTAGTTTTATTCCAACTTTATTTCTTTCTACAACGCCTTGTACATCATTAAAATCAAATCCTGGAAGCAAAATACTTAAACTATCTGCCTTCCGTAACCAAACAGCTCCCATTTCATTTAGACATACAGGGCTTGCGTAATAATTATCAGATAAAAAGTAAATCGCATATATATTTTCATCAGAAATCAGCTGATTTAGATATGCATAAATATCATTTCCTATTGCAATTTTTGTTTCTGGTACAGAAGAACAAACAATATCTTTCTCTATAAGTCCAATTTTGTACATAAACGAAACAAATGCATTAACGACTTTCTCATCTTTAGAAGAATGACTTAAAAATAATTTGTAACTCATTTTTTCTCTCCCTTTATGGAAAATTTAGCATCTAATATAAGTATACAGCATCTTTTCGTAAATAGCAATACTATTTTCGAATTTTTCGATAATTTAAGCTGCATTAATCTGTTGTGTTTCTATCAAAATATTGCTTTTAACAAAAAAACGATAGCCTCGACCTACCGTTTTATTTTACCCTATCGTTTTTTTGTTGTTTCAGAAACGCAAACAGCCTGCCAGGAAAACGCTCTCCAGCAGGCTGTTTTTGATTAATAAAGTTGAAAAAGCCACGCATTTTCGGCATTTTTCCAAAAAGAAAGCACTGCACAATTGTATCAT
>NZ_FR898082.1:0-48627 GCF_000437175.1 Ruminococcus sp. CAG:330
TCTCAACAGATAGACAAGAGCGGCAGATGTAAAATGCTTCCGCACTCCACAGCATCCGCCGCTCTTGGTGATAAACTCACAGATTCTGCAATTAGTCTACGCTGACGATCTCACCCATCAGGCTGCGGGGTGCAGCAATTGCGTTGGACTCATCGGTATCAATGTGCATTGCAGTTGCATAGTTGGGAGATACACGACAGACAACGTCGCCCAAAATTGCCTTTCTGCCTTCGGTTTCTACACGAACCCAGACAATATCCTTGTCCTTTACGCCGCACTTCTCAGCGTCTTCCGGTGTAAAGTGGATGTGACGCTTGGCAACGATCACGCCCTCGCTGATCTCCAGCTCGCCTGCCGGACCAACGATCTTGCATGCGCCGGAACCAGCGACATCGCCGGACTCACGAATCGGTGCAGCAATTCCGATAGAACGTGCATCCGTTGCGGACAGCTCTACCTGATTTGCGCTGCGGAACGGACCAAGGATGGAAACGTTCGGCAGTTCCTTCTTCGGGCCAACGATGGTAACACGCTCTTCGCTTGCAAACTGACCCGGCTGAGAAAGCATCTTCTTAACGGTCAGTTCCTTTCCTTCGCCGAACAGAACGGCAAATGCTTCTGCTGTCAGATGTACGTGTCTTGCAGATGTTTCTACGATAAACTGAAAAGACATTGCAAAAACCTCCAGATTTAGATTTGAGAGCAGTTCCGGAAATGCCGTCAAACCAGCCTGCCGGCGCCCTCTTCCTAGGCCTATTGTACTACTTTTTCCGCCATTCGTCAAGGGCAGAAACCGGATTTTCACAGATTTTACAAAATCACGAAAATCTGAAACAGGGTCCTGGATTTTTATTGCAGTCCAAACGCCAGCAGCATGCCGATCTGGAACGCCAGCGCAATCAGCAGGCAGGGTGCCGTCCATGCCACACGATTTCGCATCGCCTGCTTCTGGGTGTTGTACGGCAGAGGCTTCCGGCACTCAAAACAGAACCAGAACAGGATGCCAATGAAAGCGACACCCAGATATATTAGATTGAGTCCGAAATTCACATAATTTTCCCAAAGCGAGGGCACAAGTTCTCCGATCAGTTCAATTGCCATGGAGGTGCTGTTGATTGCAATGTGCACCAGAATGGACGGGAGCAGGGAGTTGTGCCGTGTGTCGATCTTTCCCATGAAGATTCCCACCAGAAAGCCCAGAAGGAACTGCGCCGGATTGCCGTGCGCCAAACCAAAGGCAAGCGCACTGATCAGGATGCCGAACCGAATACTGACACGGGAGAGCGTCTTCATCAGGAAGCCTCGGTAGAGCAGCTCCTCCGTCAGCGGTGCCAGAATACAGGTGTACAGAATGGTCATCAGCACGGACTTTCCGCTGGAGAAATAGGAGAAATCCGCATCCACGCCGGACAGACCGCCCTGCTCCAGAAACCAGGACAGTGCCGTATACAAATAGGCTGCGACACACTGCAACCCGATTCCGATGGGGATGTACTTCAGGGCGCTTTTCCACGTGAAATCCTGCGTCTGGAACAGACTGCGCAGCGGAATTCGCATGCTCTTACAGCCGATGCACGCTGTGGCGGTGTTGATGGTAAAAAAAATCAGCCCGTTGATTGCGATGAGAATAGAGGAGTTGGAGAGATAGTCCGAGGCGGTATTCCATTCCATGTGGTAGCGCATCTGGAGCACCCACGTGACCAGAAACATCAGTCCAAAGGCGAGGAGCTGGGAAATCAGATCGCTGAGCAGGATACCCAATCCCGCAATGTTCAGGCACTTCCGAATGGCACGCCGTTCCTCCCGCTCCGGCGCAAAGGGCACCTGAAAGCCCGGCAGCAGGATCTGCGGTAAAACACGCCGATAATCCATCCGGTACTCCCGATTTTCCATGGGATTTTCGAAGGGATTTTTGGGATCCAGCATCTCGTTCTGCTGCGGTGCTGACTGGCGCATGGTTTCTTCTGATAACAATATTTTCTGCCTCCTATTCTATGCGGTCGCTTGTGTCCGGATATCTTTCATTATAACACATTTTTCGTGCGGCGTAAACCGATTTTTACATTTTTTACAGAAAACGCTGTTTTTTCTCCATCTCCGTTTGATTTTCCGTTTCTTGACAAATTTTCTTTTTTATGGTATGATGATAATTAAATCAAACATCAAAGTTGAAATTCGTTCTGATATGAAGCAGTTTGTATCGCAAATGCTAATTGTTTCGATCAAAACATATTCCGGACCAAAAGGAGGAACTCCATGCACTCAGAGAAAACAAAACCGCAATTCGAATGGAAAAAGTTCTGCCTGCTGTTTCTGGCAGGCATCATCAACGCCTTTGGCGTCACGCTCTTTCTGGCACCCGTCAACCTATACGACAGCGGCATTTCCGGCACCTCCATGTTACTTGGGCAGCTGACACCGGACTGGATGAGTCTGTCGCTGTTTCTGCTGGTACTTAACGTCCCCCTGTTCCTCTACGGACTCAAACGGCAGGGCGCAGCGTTTACCGTCTACTCCATTTTTGCTGTCGCAGTCTACTCCGTTGCTGCATGGCTGATTACCGATGTGCTGCCCATCGATGTCAGCATCGCCTCTCCTCTTGCTGGCTCTGACTTGCTGCTTTGTGCGCTGTTCGGCGGTCTGATTTCCGGCACCGGAAGCGGTCTTGCTATCCGCTTTGGCGGTGCCATGGACGGCATCGAAGTCATGGCGGTAATCTTCGCCAAACGGCTTGGCATCTCTGTGGGAACGTTTGTCATGATCTACAACGTCCTGCTGTACATCGTCTGCGGCATTGTCATGAACAGCTGGATTCTCCCGCTGTACTCCATTGTTACCTATGCAGCCGCCCTGAAAACCGTAGATTTCATTGTAGAGGGCTTCGACCGCTCTAAGGCGGCGATGATTATTACCGCCGTTCCGGAGGAGGTCTGTGCAGAGCTTTCCGCCGTCTTTGGCTGCGGCATGACCACCATGGCAGGACAGGGCTACTACTCCGGCACAGACAAAACCGTAGTCTATGTTGTCATCAACCGCTATCAGGTCAGCAAGCTGCGGGAAATCGTCCACCGAAAAGATGCTGCCGCCTATATCACCATCACGGAAGTTGCCGACGTGTTCTCCGCCAACCAAAATGCCTGAGCGTTCGTTTGCGGGTTCTCTGTTTTTTCCGTGTTTTCCTATGGACAAATCGCATCAGATGTGCTATACTAGAGGTAACAAATCATCAAAATGAAGGAGTTGTCTTATGCAGCACGAAAAATCATGTGGTGCCATTGTCTATCGAAAATCCCATGGCAATACCGAAATTCTGCTCATCAAGCATATTAACAGCGGACACTGGTCGTTTCCCAAGGGACATATGGAAACCGGCGAAACCGAAGTCGAAACCGCCGTTCGGGAGATCAAAGAAGAGACTTCGATCGATGTGATGATCGACCCCACATTTCGGGAAACCGTCTCCTATTTTCCCAAGCGGGACACCCAGAAAACTGTGGTCTACTTTATCGCACGTGCCAAAAATTTTGACTATTTTCCGCAGGAGGAGGAGATCTCCGAGATTCGCTGGGTAGACATCGGCTATGCCTCCAGCATCCTCACCTACGAGAACGACAAGAACATTGTCAGCAAGGCAAAGACAGCGATCAAAGAGTTCTAAAAAACCGTTCTGAAAACGTTTCTGTGTCGTTTTCAGAACGGTTTTTCCATTACAGGATGTTTTTCCAAGAGGGCATCTCAAAGTCGTGCAGATGCACCAGACGCATACGCAGCTCCGTCATCTCCGACCGCAGCTCATCGCAGTCTGACACACGCATAGGATCCAGATGGGAAACGGAGACATCGATCTCGGACACACGTTCCCGCCACACCATGATGTTCAGCAGAACCTCCGTTTTCTCCCACTGGCGCTCAAATTCTGCAAACGGCTCTTCCGCTGCTTCCAGCGGACCATTATCAATAGCATCCTCCAGCACATCCAGCTGTGCCAGCAGGCGTGTGGTCTGCTGGTGCACATACCACACTGTTCCGCCGCTAATCAGCACCAGCACCAGCAGAATTGCAATGCCAAGCCGCACCCGATTCATTCCGCACACCCCCGTTTTCTGGGAATCACGGTACAGGCGCCGGAGGAATCCCCCAGCATCAGGAACACTTCCTCCGCCGTCAGCCGATGCTCCGCCAAGCGCTGTTCCAGCCATGCGTCGTTCTTTTCAATCATGACCAGCGATTTCTCCATCACCTTGCCATCCTGAATGACCACTGCCGGCGGATTCTGCGGCGGACGTTTGAGCTGTACATCGCCCTGCGTCAGTGGCTGGTACTCTGGCTTCGGATAAACCGAGATGGTTCCCGTTGTTTCCATAATGGCGAACTGCACCTGCGCCGGATCAAAAATCTGGTTGCTCCGCAGCGCTGTCATCAGGTCGTCCACAGAGAGCCGCAAGTCCTGAAGTGTTGCCTGTTCGATCTGTCCGTTCCGAATGATGATTTTCGGGCGGCCGGAGATCATGCGCCGCATCCGCAGCGAGCGCAGCGTGATCCAGGACATGATCACCTCATAGCACACCAGCGTCAAAATCGGCAGGATTCCGATAAACAGCGGAATGTCCGGATCCTCCAGCGGCAGCGTTGCAATGTTGGAAATCAAGATCGTGATGACCAGTTCCGAGGGCTGAAGCTCTCCCAGCTGGCGCTTTCCCATAAGGCGCACGCCAAAAATCACCACAATGTACAAAATGAGAGATCGAATCAAAACCACGCCCATAAAAACGCACTCCTTTCATACCTGAAGTATGTCCGGAGTGCACTGCTTTTATACGGAGCCGTGCGCTATTTTTTTGCACCATCCTCCCGCTTTTTGAAAATGACCAGTTTGCTGAAGATGTAGTTCAGGATCAGGATCACAATCTGCGCTGCGATTTTTACCAGCAGCGAACGCCATGTGATGATCTCGCCGTGAACTGTGGCAAAAAAGTGGTTGCCCAGCTCCATAATGGCAAGTTCCAGAAAATAGGTGACCAGTCGTGCTCCGTAAAACATGTAAAATTCCCGCCAAAAGGCAGCACGGGTATGCGTTTCACTCTTGAACACGTATTTCTTATTGGTGAAAAACGCAAAGGTCACAGCAAAAATCCAAGAAATTGTGGTAGAAAGTCCGGTGTTCAGCCAGTTCGCCATGTGCACCGCATTGAACAGCGCCGTAGGCAGCATCTGGAAGATCAGAGACACCAGCGTTGTCAGTCCGCCCACCAGAATATACATCCACACCGATTCGTGGGCGTACCAAAGCTTTTGCAGCGGTTTCGGCAGATAGCCGATGATCCATGCAATCATTTTTTCCATGGGAAATCCCCCTTTTTCAACAAATTTATCCGTTTCTCTTGATTCTTTTTTCTTTTTATGGTATGATAAGTAAGAAGTTGTCACGCATTGTGCCAACGCTTATTTTTTCAAGTTCAATCAGGAGGAACTATTTTGATTCACGTCGTACTCATTTTGATCCTAGTCGCTTTTTCTGCGCTATTCTCCAGCACGGAAACGGCATTTGCCTGCGTCAACAAGATTCGCCTCAAGCACATGGCAGACTCCGGCGATAAACGTGCCGGAAAGGCGCTAGATATCGCCAACCGCTACGAAGATGCCCTCACGGCGATTCTGGTGGGAAACAATGTTGTCAACATCGGTGCCTCTTCTCTGGCAACAATTCTTTTCACCAAGTACTTCGGCTCTGCCGGCGCTGCCATCTCCACAGTTGTCATGACCGTTCTGGTGCTGACGTTCGGCGAGGTGCTCCCCAAGTCCTACGCCAAATCCCATGCGGACAAGCTGGCGCTGGTGCTGGGTTCCGCTCTCTCCACATTCACCACAATTATGAAGCCTTTTGTCCTGCTGTTCGGGCTGCTCTCCCGTGCCATCAAGCCCAAGGAGGAAGCCCCCAGCGTCACCGAAGATGAACTGAAATACATCATTGACGAGATTGAGGAGGAGGGCGTTTTGGAAGAACAGGAGAGCGATCTGGTCATCTCCGCCCTGCAATTCGACGAGACATCCGTCAGCGAGATTCTGATTCCCCGTGTCAAGATCGTGGGCATTTCCTCGGAGGCAACGGTGGAAGAAGCAAAGGAACTGTTTCTGAACAGCCACTTCTCCCGTTTTCCCATGTATGAAAAAAGTCTGGACAACATCATTGGTATGATTACCAACCGCAGCTTTTTCCAGCTGATGTGCGGACAGTACCGCACGCTGCACGAGATTCTACAGGATGTTATCTATGTTCCGGAGACGAAACGCATCAGCGACATTCTGCGGGAGATGCAGCACGCCAAGACACATCTTGCCATTGTGGTCGATCAATACGGCGGAACCAAGGGGATGGTGACACTGGAGGACATTCTGGAACAGCTTGTGGGCGATATCTATGACGAGAGCGACGAGGTTATCCACGAATTCATGAAGACAGCCCCGCACACCTACACCGTCGTTGGTTCTTTCAGCATCAGCGATGTTTGCAGTGCGGTAGACGAAGAGGATGCGCCGGCGCAGATTCCGGAGACCGATTCCACCACCATTGGCGGATGGGTCATGGAACTGCTGGGACACATTCCTGAAAAGGGTGAAACTGCCGTTTGCGGCACATTCCACTTCAAGGTGCTGGAGGCGGACAACCAGACTGTGAAACTCATCCGTCTGGAAATCGTCCCCGAAAAAGAAGCGGACGGCGACGCCAAAGAAAACTGATCTTCCCCCATTCCAACCAAAAAGCCCCCGGATTCCTGCAATTCGGGGGCTTTCCGGCTGTATCAGAACCATGGGCTATTTTTTCTTATACTTGAACAGAATCAGCGCAACCAGAAGCGTTGCAATCAGCGAAATTAGCGTCGGCGCCCAGGTGTGTTCCGCAAAGGGCAAATCCAGCGTATTCATGCCGTAAAAACTGAACACCATGGTCGGAATCGCCAGAATAATCGTGATGCGAGTCAAATTCCACATGACAATGTTCAGATTGTTGGAAATGACAGAGCCAAACGCATCCACGACGCCGGACAAAATGCTGGAGTAAATGCTCGCCATCTCCTGCGCCTGCTTTAACTCGATCAGCACGTCCTCCAGCAGATCCTGATCCTCCTCGTACAGCTTCACCACTCGTCCGCGCAGAATCTTGTTCATGGTGACATCGTTGGACTTGAGGGAGGTAGAGAAGTAAATCAGGGATTTCTCCAACTCCAGCATCTGAATCAGCTCGTGGTTTTTCATCGCACCGTGCAGTTTCCGCTGCATCACACTGGAAGTTTTATCGATCTGTTTCAGGTAGATCAGGAACGATGATGTGATGTTCATCATCAGCCGCAGCACAAACTGCGTCCGGAATTGCGTCTGAATGTTCCGCACACGCCCATTTACTACATCATCGATCACCTTATTCTCCCGCAGGGAAATGGTGAACACATGGTGTTCCGTGATGATAATCCCCAGCGGCATGGTGTAGAAAATCAGTGTGTCGTCTTTCTGCACCTCAGAAACCGCCGTATCCACAATAATCAGCGTCTGCTTCTCCTCCTGTTCCACACGGGAGGACTCCTCTTCATCCAAAGATGACTTCAAAAAGTCGCTGTCCAAGCCGTATTCCTCGATCAGCATCTTCCGTTCCTGCGCTGTGGGATCTACAACGGATACCCAGCAGCCATTGATAATGGAATCGATTTCAATCAAGCGGTTGGCGACAGTTTTGTAATAAGAGACCAAAATCAGGTACCACCTTTCAGCAAGGCAGTACGGAGGATTACGTCACGGGCTGTCCTTGCATTTTTCAACATTGCGCCATTTGCAAAAGCTCTGCTCCGGCAAAGGGTATGGGTCAGCGTTCATGCCGTACCTCCTTTTTTCGATTCAAAATCAGCAGCAAAACGAATGCCACTCTTTTTATTATAACAGAAAAAACCGCCTTTGACAAGGCGGTTTTTGTAAATTTCTCGAAAAAGTGCGCAGCTTCGAAACTTGCTCACGCTTTTTTGGCTTCAATGTCGTCCCGAATGCGTGCCTTCATGCCATGGAAAATAACCTCCTTGGCATGTTCTGCCTCCTCCTTGGTGGCAGCAGGAATCCCCTTCAGCGGGTAGTCGATCCCCAGATTCTGGTACTTCACCTCACCCATGGTGTGATAAGGCAGCACATCCAGCGCCTTGAGGTTATCCAGTCCGCCGATAAAATAGCCCAGACGATACAGGTATTCGTCGTTGAGCGTGATCGTCGGTACGACAACGTGGCGAATCCAGACGGGCACGTTCTTTTCTTTCAAGTACTCCGCAAACTCCAGAATGTGCTTGTTGCTCTGTCCGGTCAGCTTCTGGTGCTCGGCATCGTCAATGTGCTTGATGTCCAGCATCACCAAATCGGTTGCCGCCATAAGGCGGTCAAATTCGGCACGCCGTTCCTGACGAAAGGTGATACCGCAGGAGTCCAGGCAGGTGTGAATTCCCTTTTTCTTTGCCGCCTCAAACAGCTCTGTCAAAAACGGCATCTGCAACAGGGGTTCACCGCCGGTTGCAGTGATTCCGCCGTCGTGCAGAAATTCCTTGATGCCGTCGTACTCTTTCAACAACGATTCCACGCTGCGCAGATTTTGATCTCCGCCGCCCACCGTCCATGTGTCCGGATTATGGCAGTACAAACAGCGCATGGGGCATCCCTGAAAGAAAACCACAAAGCGAATACCGGGGCCGTCTACCGTGCCAAAGCTCTCGGTTGAGTGAATATGTCCTTCCATTTTTCTTCCTTTCCGGCAGATACAACAGTGGACGCACAGAAATTCTGCACGTCCACTGCTAGTATTCTTGCCTTTTGCGTCACCGCTACGGGCACAACACGTGTGCCACTGCGGACCGCAAAGAGTACACGTTACTTCATATGAAACAATTCAGCACTGCCGTACTGCAATAGGATTCCCACTGCACTCCGGCAAAATCCGCTTTTTCTTAGAGAGAAGCGTGGAAAGTTCTGGTGATAACATCATCCTGCTGTTCCTTGGTCAGCTTGATGAAGTTTACAGCGTATCCGCTGACACGGATGGTCAGCTGCGGATACTTTTCCGGATGCTGCTGAGCGTCCAGCAGAGTTTCACGATTCAGTACGTTTACGTTCAGGTGGTGACCGCCTTTTTCAGCATAGCCGTCCAGCAGGCCAACCAGATTTTCAATTTGCTTTTCATTTGCCATGATAAATTCCTCCTCGCAGAATTTACAGATACGGGTTGCCGGGGACTGGTGAAAACTCACTCGTCCTCTATAAACTCAGTAGGCTGACAGCATGCCATGTTTCCCTTGGAGCAGTCCATACTGCGATAGGTTTTCACACTCATGCCTCCGCCCATCAGATCGTCCTCCGAAATGGTCAGATGACCGCTGCCGTCTTCCATCAGCTTTTCGATCATATCCACCAGTTCGTCCGACTTATCCTGTTCTTTGACCTCATGTTCTGCCATGACATCCGCCTCCTTTCTTTTTCAAAAAAGAGCCTTACTTGCTTTCCATTTCCTTGCGGATGGATTCGATATCGATATCGCCAGCGAATACCTTGGAATCCTTACCCAGAGCATCCGGGATGATGGTGAAGGTATTGGAGATACCATCCTGTGCGTTCTTCCACGGCAGCTTAGCAACAGAAGCCATAGAAGCAGCTGCACCGTGGGTGTCACGGCCGTGCATCGGGTTTGCGCCCGGAGCCAGCGGCTGACCCTTCTTACGGCCATCCGGAGTATTACCAGTCTTCTTACCGTATACAACGTTGGAAGTGATGGTCAGGATAGAAGTGGTCGGAACGCCGCCTCTGTAGCAGTAGTTGCTGCGAATCATGTCCATAAACTTGTCCAGGATCTCAACAGCAATGCTGTCGACACGATCGTCGTTGTTGCCGTACTTCGGGAAGTCGCCTTCTACTTCAAAGTCGGTTACTACGCCGAATTCATCACGGATGCACTTAACCTTTGCATACTTGATTGCAGACAGGGAGTCAGCAACAACAGACATACCAGCGATACCAGTTGCGAAGTAACGCTTTACATCTCTGTCGTGCAGTGCCATCTGGATTGCCTCGTAGCAATACTTGTCGTGCATGTAGTGGATGCAGTTCAGGGTATCTACATACAGCTTAGCCAGCCAAGCCATCATGTCGGTGTACTTTGCCATAACATCATCGTAGTCCAGATAATCGCCTTCTACCGGACGATACTTCGGACCAACCTGATTGTGCTTACCGGTCTTTGCATCCAGTCTTTCGTCAACACCGCCGTTGATTGCGTACAGCAGGCACTTTGCCAGGTTTGCACGTGCGCCGAAGAACTGCATTTCCTTACCAACACGCATGGAGGATACGCAGCAAGCGATTGCATAGTCATCACCGTGTGTCACGCGCATCAGATCATCGTTCTCATACTGGAAGGAAGAGGTGTTGATGGAGAGCTTTGCACAGTAGTGCTTGAATGCCTTCGGCAGTCTCTTAGACCACAGAACGGTCAGGTTCGGCTCCGGAGCAGTACCCAGGTTTTCCAGAGTATGCAGATAACGGAAGCTGTTCTTAGTAACCAGTGTTCTGCCATCGATACCCATACCGCCGATGGACTCGGTAACCCACTGCGGGTCGCCGGAGAACAGTGCGTTGTATTCCGGAGTTCTTGCGAACTTTACCATACGCAGCTTCATGATGAAGTGATCGATATATTCCTGTGCCTGTTCCTCAGTCAGAGTGCCGTTGTCCAGATCACGCTGAATGTAGATATCCAGGAAAGTAGAGGTACGTCCCAGGCTCATTGCAGCGCCGTTCTGATCCTTTACTGCACCCAGATATGCGAAATAAGTCCACTGGATTGCTTCCTTTGCGTTGGCAGCCGGTACGGAAATATCATAACCATAACGAGCAGCCATTGCCTTCAGAGCCTTCAGAGCCTTGATCTGCTCTGCCAGTTCCTCACGCAGACGAATCTTTTCTTCTGTCATTGTACCGGAAGTAACAGCCTTCTGATAGTTCTTGTCTTCGATCAGGCGGTCGATACCGTACAGAGCAACACGGCGATAGTCACCGATGATACGGCCACGGCCGTAAGCATCCGGCAGACCGGTGATGATTGCGTTATGACGAGCAGCACGCATTTCCGGTGTGTAAACATCGAATACACCCTCGTTGTGTGTCTTTCTGTAGTGTGTGAAGATGTAGCTGATCTCCGGATCAACTTCATAGCCATAGGCCTTGCAAGCCTCTTCTGCCATACGGATACCGCCGAACGGCTGGAGAGAACGCTTCAACGGCTTATCGGTCTGCAAACCAACGATGGTTTCCAGATCCTTGTCGATATAGCCGGCTTCGTGAGAGTTTACCGTCGAAACAATCTTGGTGTCCATATCCAGAACACCGCCGTTTTCCCGTTCCTTCTGGAACAGATCCATTACCTCGCCCCACAGCTTTGTGGTAGCCTCAGTCGGACCAGCCAGGAAGCTCTCATCACCTTCATACGGTGTGTAGTTCTTCTGAATGAAGTCACGGACGTCGATTGTCTTGCTCCAAGCACCATCAACGAAACCTTCCCATGCCTTTGTCATAGACTCTGCCATCTTTAAATCTCCCCTTTGCTGGAAAACCAGCAGAATTTTGATAGATTTTTGCAAATCACAGACAGAAAATGCGGTGAAACCGCCGGAAATCCGGCGTAGTTTTCCACTGCACTTCATCTGCGCTTTGTTTCTCTTAAATAATAACACATCTCAACTACTAAGTCAATAGCTTTCAAGAAATTTCTCCAAGATTTTTTTTAGAGAACCTTATTTTTCAATTTTTCTCCTGCATTATCCCATTTCGATTTTGAAAAAAAGAAATGAAAACCTCCCTTTTTGTTTTTTTTGCAAAATAATTGTCACTTCCAGCGATTGACTTTCACTGGCGCACATGCTATACTATGGGAAAAGGAAACAGCGCTGAAAGGAATGGAATTTTATGCTGCATTTGAAAAAACGGGTTGCGCTGGTCGGGTGTTCCGACGGAAGAGATTGGCANNATGACAAACCGGCCATCGACGCACTGTGTGCTGAACTGGAAAAAATGGGGCTGGAGGCAGTGATCTCGCCGGCGCTCTACTGTGCTGCAGGCGGTGTCACACAGCTGCCGCAGGAACGTGCCGCTGCACTGATGCAGGCGTTCCGGGATGACAGCATCAGCGCCATTCTTGACGTTTCCGGCGGAGATTCTGCCAATGCTGTCCTGCCGTTTCTGGATTTCCCGGCAATTCGTGCGCATGCAAAGCCGTTTTTCGGCTACAGCGACCTCTCCGTACTGCTGAACCCCCTGCGGCAATGCGCCGACGTGCCCGTCTGGTATTTCCAGCCACGCTTTCTGTGCAGTTCAGCAATTGCCAGAGCAAGCTTCTCGGCAGCGATATTCGGCGAACCGCCGCAGGTTCCGGAATTTCCCATTAGCTTCCTGCACGGAGATTCCCTGACCGGCACGCTGACTGGCGGAAACATCCGCTGCACACTAAAACTCATGGGCACACCTTGGCAGCCGGATTTCGCCGGCGAGGTGCTGTTTCTGGAGAGCTGCTCCGGCGGTCTGAAGCGAATCGAAACCATGCTGCACCAGTATCAGCAGGCCGGCGCATTCCGGCAGTGCAGCGGTGTCCTGCTTGGAAACTTCTCCGAGTTAGAACAGAAGCATTTCATGCCGCTGCTCTACGGACTGGTCTGCACAATCGTAAACGATCCTTCGCTGCCCATCGCCTGCACTACCGCCATCGGTCACCAGGAGGACTCCCTGTGTCTGCCGTATCACCTGCCCGTTGCCCTATCCCGCAAGGACTGAGGGTTTCCCTGACATCTGAAAAAAGCTGCCGGAAAGCACAGCCGCCAGTCTCGCCGAAACCGCAAAAAATCAGAAGCTCTTTTTTATCGCATCTTCTATCTATTTTCTGCGATATATTGAACTTTATGCAGAGAAAATGCAAAAAGCGGCATGGCAGAACGCCACGCCGCTTTCAATTGCGAGATTCAGACAAATTGCTTGTCCTATCGAGAATGTGCTTTCCTTATGCCAGTTCAGCGAAGAACTTGATGGTGCGAACCATCTGGCTGGTGTAGCTGTTCTCGTTGTCGTACCAAGAAACAACCTGTACTTCGTACAGATCATCAGCGATCTTGGAAACCATGGTCTGAGTTGCATCGAACAGAGAACCATACTTCATGCCGATAACGTCAGAAGATACGATCGGCTCTTCGTTGTAGCCATAGGACTCAGTAGCAGCAGCCTTCATAGCAGCATTGATGCCGTCAACAGTTACGTCTGCACCCTTAACAACAGCGGTCAGGATGGTGGTGGAACCAGTCGGAACCGGTACACGCTGTGCAGAACCGATCAGCTTGCCGTTCAGTTCCGGAATAACCAGACCGATTGCCTTTGCAGCACCGGTGGAGTTCGGAACGATGTTAGCAGCGCCAGCTCTTGCTCTTCTCAGGTCACCCTTTCTGTGCGGGCCGTCCAGGATCATCTGGTCGCCAGTGTAAGCGTGGATGGTGCTCATGATACCGCTCTGGATCGGAGCGTAGTCATTCAGAGCCTTTGCCATCGGAGCCAGGCAGTTGGTAGTGCAGGATGCAGCAGAGATGATCTTGTCATCAGCGGTCAGGGTGTTGTGGTTTACGTTGTAAACGATAGTCGGCAGATCGCTACCAGCCGGAGCAGAAATAACGACCTTCTTTGCACCAGCATCGATGTGAGCCTGTGCCTTTGCCTTGGAAGTGTAGAAACCAGTGCACTCCAGAACAACGTCAACACCGATCTCGCCCCACGGCAGCTCAGCAGCGTTTGCCTTTGCATAGATCTTCAGGGTCTTGCCGTCTACTGTGATAGTACCAGCTTCATCATCAGCGGAAACAGTGTGCTTGTTCTCGCCGATCTTGCCTGCGTAACCGCCCTGTGCAGTATCATACTTCAGCAGGTGAGCCAGCATGGAAGGCTTGGTCAGGTCGTTGATAGCAACAACCTCATAACCCTCTGCGCCGAACATCTGACGGAATGCGAGACGACCAATACGGCCAAAACCATTAATAGCAACTTTAACTGACATTGGAATTACCTCCTAAATTTTTATATTTCTATTGTACACCATTTCCGGAAGAAATTCAAGCACTTTCTGAAAAAAAGCGGGGTGGTTTTAAGCAAGTTCTATATTTTTCTATGATTCCGGCGAAAACAGACCGCTCTATTTGTGCATTTTCCACAAATCCAAAAAATCAAACAAAAACATCGTTTTTTTTATTTTCATTTTTCTAAATATGTAGTATAATAAAAGCATAGAATAGAAACAGATAGACAGGAGGGAAAAGATATGCAGCAGACGCAACTCAAGTGGATTGCACAATGGTATCAGCAGGCATCGGACTATGTCATGGCATTTTCCGGCCAATGGGAACTGCTCTGGCAGAACCGCCCATGCCCGATGCTTCAGAACATCACCGACTTCGGCTCTTTCTTTCCTTTTTCTCAAAATGATAAAACTTCTTCCAGAACTTCAACAATCTGTCACATCGGGGAACTCTACCGAGTCCACTGCGACAGGAATCTCACAGACGGCACTCCCCTTTTTCTGGTTCGAATTGATGCGCTGCCCTATACGGATCTATCCATGGAGAATCAGGAGTGGTGCAACGATATGGAAAATCGTCTTGCGGCAATGCGCAGTCAGATTTTTGGAATCTCCAATGCGGTTGCCGCACTTTACTGCGCCATTGAAGAACAAAGCGATGCCTGTCCCCGCACACTCTTGGAGGAACAGATGCAGCAGCTGAACATTATTAAAGGGAATTGCTGCCGTCTTATCCGCCCCACAGTTCTCCTCGCAGAGCAGATGCGGTATTGCCAAAAAAAGGATATTTCCGGATCACCTTTTTTTCTTGACCGTGAAATGTCGAATTTTGTCGAATCGTGTCGAAAAATACTCGGCCGAACGCTGCGGATCCAAGGAGAAAGCGAATCGCAGCTGGCGATTTCCGTCAATCCGCAGCGGCTTTTGCTCTGTCTGCTCTGTCTGATTTTGCAGATCAAGCGGCAATACAGCGACACAACTTTAATTCGCATCGCTGCAAAAAAAGCAGACGGCTATGCAGAACTCACATTCTCCGCAGAATCCAGCGGAATCGACGAAACACGCTCCCGCCACAGTCCCGCAGTACTGCTCTACCACACGCACCTGCTCTCCCAGGAGGAGGTCATCATCCGCCACTTCTGCCGCTGCTATCAGGCGACGCTGCTCTCGGCGGAGCGAGAGCAGAAGAAGATGGCGGTTCTGCGCATTCCGCTCTGCGACGAAACCGCGCCGCTGTTCTTACAAAGCGGTGTCCGGCGGTTTCGAAGCGACGAGGATTCGCTCTATGAAATCATGCTGGCAGATATTTCAGAATACCGCTTTTATTAGAGTGTATTCCCATCCAAATAAAAGACACGTCTTCTCGGAATTTCCAGTGCTTCGGCAATCGGAAATTCCGATTTGCTTTTTTTCGGGAAATGTGGTAGAATAAGTCGATATGACATCGGTGCAGCTTCTGCGCCGGGAAAGGACGTTCTTACATTGAAATCACCATTCGTCAAAGGCATCTACGACGGCATCCCCATTGCGCTGGGCTATCTGCCGGTTTCCTTCGGATTCGGAATTCTGGCAATCCGCTCCGGACTCTCCGTCCTGGCAGCCATCAGCATTTCCGTCACCAATCTTACCTCCGCCGGACAGGTCGCAGGCGTTGCAGTCATCGCTGCTGGCGGCAGCTATCTGGAAATGGCACTGACCCAGCTGGTCATCAACATCCGCTACGCCCTCATGGGCATCTCCCTCTCGCAGAAACTAGACAGCTCGTTCCGCACACCTCAGCGGCTTCTGACCGCCTACGGCATCACCGATGAAATCTTCGCCGTTGCCTCAGCGCAGCCGGGTTTGATCTCCGCCGCCTACCTCGCCGGTCTGATCGTCATCGCCTTTTTCGGCTGGACGCTGGGCACAGTGCTCGGCGCAGCGGCAGGACAGATTCTGCCAGAACTGATCACCAACGCCATGGGAATCGTGCTCTATGCCATGTTCCTGGCAATCGTCCTCCCCGCTGCGAAAAAGAGCAAGGGGATTCTGCTGGCGGCGCTGCTCGCCGCCGGATGCAGCGTTTTGTTCCGCTATGGATTTCCCGCGGTATCCAGCGGATTTGCCGTTATCATCTGCGCTGTCGCCGCCGCCGCAGTGGGAGCGCTGCTGTTTCCCGTTCCGGAAGAACAGGAGGCGAGTGCCACGTGAGTATCGTCATCTATATTGCAGTGATGGCGGTGGTCACCTATCTCATCCGCATGCTGCCCCTCACCATCTTCCGGAAAAAGATTCGCTCTCCGTTTCTGCGCAGCTTCCTCTATTATATTCCCTATACCGTACTCAGCGCCATGACGATTCCAGCCATCTTCTACTCCACCGGAAGTCTGCTCTCTGCCGTCATCGGCACGGCAATTGCAGTGATTCTGGCGTATCGAAATCTCCCCCTGATCGTAGTTGCACTCGCTGCCTCTGCCTCGGCGCTGGTCACCGACTTTTTGTGCAGCATCATTTGACAAATCGACAAATTTATGGTATACTAAAGTGAAGTGCCTGTTCCGCAGTTTCTGTCGTTCACAGAATCCGAAACAGGCGCTTTTTTTAAGAACCTGTCTTCACAAGCGTATACACGTGTCTTTTCGGCAAATTTTGCTGCATCCTGCGTAAAAAATACTTGCCGGGCGACAGCCCGCCTGCGCATTTTTGCCTTGTCTGCAACAAAATTATGCTCGAAAATCCACATATATTTCTTGTGAAGCCAGGTTCTAAAATTGCGGAATTTTCCGCCAGACATTTTGAAATGAGGAATACGTATGAAAAACAAAAAAGCAAGAGCCGGCATCATCGCCGGTGTTGTCGTTGTGGCACTGCTGGCACTGGGCATCAGCGCTACGACTGTTGTCCCCGCCGGACACTCCGGTGTTGTGGTGACCATGGGACGTGTGCAGAAAACGGCACTGGACGAGGGGCTGCACTTCAAGCTGCCCTTTGTCCAGCAGATCATTCTGATGAACAATAAGATTCAGAAGACCGAGGTGGCATCCAACAGCGTTTCCAAGGATTTACAGACGGTTTCCAGCTCCGTCGCCATCAACTTTCATATCACCAAGGACGCCGCCTCCGACATCTACCAGAACATCGGCGAACAGTATGCGGACACGGTGCTGCAGCCTGCCATTCAGGAATCTGTCAAGGCAGTGACGGCGCAGTATACCGCAGAGGAAATGATTACCAAGCGCTCCGCCGTGGGCGATGAGATCGGGCAGGCACTCTCGGACAAAGTGTCGGAATACGGCATTCTGATCGACAAGTTCAATATCATCAACTTCGACTTTTCCGAGGAGTTCAACGCAGCTATTGAGCAGAAGCAGGTGGCAGAGCAGAACAAGCTGCGGGCAGAAACTGAAAAGGAACAGCAGATCATTGAGGCAGAGGCTGCCGCCAAGCAAAAGGTCATCGCCGCAGAGGCTGAGGCAGAAGCGACTCTAAAAAAGGCAGAGGCGGAAGCTTCGGCAAACGAGAAGATCAATGCCTCCCTGAGCGATGGCGTACTCCGCTATCAGCAGATCGAAAAGTGGGACGGCAAGTATCCCAATGTGGTATCCTCCGACTCCGGCATTCTCGTCACAATTCCGGATCAGGGCAACACCGGCACAACAGAAAGCGGAAACGGAAACTAATTCGATTTTGACGGGATTTCGCACAATTTCGGCTTGACATTTCCGCACTTTTTTGATAAAATAAAACAAAATCGAAGCTGCGTTGGCAGCGTGGAAAGGAAGCAACAACTATGGCTTATGTAATTGGCGTGGACTGCGGTACCAGTGGTACCAAAACCGTATTATTCCGGGAGGACGGCACTGTCATGGCAAGTGCCACTGTGGAATATCCCATGTATCAGCCGAAAAACGGCTATGCAGAACAAGATCCGGCAGACTGGAAAAATGCCATGATCCAGACCATTCAGGCAGTGGTCGCAAAGAGCGGTGCTGCGAAAGAGGAAATCAAAGGCATCGGCATCTCCGGACAGATGCACGGTCTGGTCATGCTGGACAAGGACAATCAGGTGCTGCGGAACTCCATCATCTGGTGCGACCAGCGGACAGCTGCGGAAGTGGACGAGATGAACCGCACGGCCGGTCAGGAGAAACTCATGGAAATCACCGCAAATCCGGCACTGACCGGATGGACAGCTGCAAAGATTCTGTGGGTCCGGAACAACGAGCCGGAGGTCTACGAGAAGTGCCGTCACATTCTGCTGCCGAAGGACTATCTGCGTTTGATTCTCACCGGCGAGTATGCCACCGAGGTTTCTGATGCCTCCGGCATGCAGCTGCTGGATGTGGCGCACCGCTGCTGGTCTGATGAGCTGCTGCACCTGCTGCAAATCGATAAGAGCCTGCTGGGCAAGGTGTACGAATCCTGCGAAGTCACCGGAACGCTGACCCGTGACATGGCGGAAACGCTGGGACTGTGCGAGGGAACGGTTGTTGTCGGCGGTGCCGGCGATAATGCAGCTGCTGCCGTGGGAACCGGTGTCGTCAGGGACGGCAAGGCATTCACCACCATCGGCACCTCCGGCGTGGTCTTTGCACACACTTCTGCCATGGCAATGGACAGCAAGGGCAGAGTCCACACCTGCTGTGCAGCTGTCCCCAACAGCTGGCACGTCATGGGCGTGACACAAGGTGCCGGTCTTTCGCTGAAGTGGTTCCGGGACAATTTCTGTGCTGCGGAAAAGCAGACCGCTGCACTGATGGATGTGGACACCTACTACCTCATGGACAAGGAAGCTGCACAGGTGCCGGTCGGCGCAAACCGCCTGCTGTATCTGCCGTACCTCATGGGAGAGCGCACACCGCACCTCGATCCCAACGCCCGTGGCGTATTCTTCGGACTGTCCGCAATGCACACCAAGCGGGACATGCTCCGTGCTGTACTGGAGGGCGTGACCTACTCTCTGCGGGACTGCGTCGAAGTGTTCCGTGAGATGGGCATCTCCGTAGACGACATGATGGCTTGCGGCGGCGGCGGAACTTCTCCCCTGTGGCGGAGCATGCTGGCAGACCTGTACAATTGTCCGGTCAAGACTGTTGCCTCCAAGGAAGGTCCGTCGCTGGGCGTGGCAATTCTGGCTTCGGTTGGCGCAGGCATCTACAGCAGCGTGCCGGAGGCATGCGATGCCATTGTCAAGACCGACAAGACACAGAATCCGCAGGCGGAAAATGTGCCGTTGTACGAGTCCTACTACCAGCTGTACCGGAACATCTATCCGGCGCTGAAAGAACAGTTTGCCACACTGGCCGGCTTGCAGTAACACCAATCACCCCCCAAAAAAAACAAAGCGGCAGCGCTCCCGGCAGCGTTGCCGCTTTTGGAAAGGAGTCTGTGAATTTGATTGCTATCTGGATCCATTCCGCCCTCCTGCTGCTTCTGTTTCTCCTCATCTTTCTGTTATTTTTGCGGAAGCCCCTGCAAAGCCAGCGGCGTTTTGAGAAAGTCTTGCTGAGCATTCTCATCGTGTTGTTCTCGCTTCTCGGTGCCAGACATACGCCAAATCTGGAGAATCTCGTGCTTCGGTACGCTTCGCCGGAGTCGGCGTTTCAATATCTGGGACGTGGCGATTACATCGAAAGCATTTCCGGCGAAAATGAGGTCGTGGCGATTTCCTCTGGAAACAGCAATTCGATGCTACGCCTGTCCGTATCCGGTGATCGTTACCGTGCAGATGCGCTCCCCGTACAGACCTCATCTGCCACTTTCGAGAATTACGAAAGGGGTTCTATCGTCAGTGTCACTCTGATACCATCTCAAAAAGCGGGTGCCTATTACGTAGTGATCCGCCTGTTCTCAAAAACACCGGTCGCAGTTTCCGATGCCTATGGCAGCGACTTTAGCGTTTTTCCCTCTGTCAAGTCGCCATCCATTCAATATTATACCGCATATCTTCCCTCCTTGCAGGAGCCGTATCTATTTACCGTAGGCGAATCGCCCTATCTCATCAGCCCCCGCAAGAGCAGCTTCGAGAAATTCCGGGAGTTCTTCACGCATCATCATATCAAATCCCAACAATTATAGGAGGTACTGCATATGGAAAAACTAATCTCCGTTGCCACCATGCGTGACAGCGATGCCGCCGAAATTGCCAGCGGCACAGAGAGTAAAACACTGATGTATCGTGCCGGGCTGGGGCTGTTCCGCAGCTGCGACTGGCACGGCAACATTGACATCGTCGCCGGAAGCGGCAACAACGCCGGCGATGGCTACGTACTGGCGCTGCTGCTGCACCGGCACAGCATCCCCTGCCGTATCGTCTGCACCAGCGAAAAATTTTCACCGGACGGCGCATACTTTTTCCAGCACTGTCAGGCAGAGGGGATTCCTATCGTCACAGAAGCTGACTTCCAGCAGTCAGATATCATTGTGGACTGCCTGCTGGGCACCGGATTCCACGGGGAGCTGCGTCCCGCCATGCGGAATCTTGTGGAGCAGATCAACGCATCTCCGGCATATGTGCTCAGCGTGGACATCAACAGCGGTATGAACGGCGACAGCGGAGAGGGAGTTTGCGTCCGCTCCGACTGCACCGTTTCCATCGGCACGCTCAAATACGGGCACATTCTGGGACTGCTCGCCGGAAAGATCGGTTTGCTCCGCAACTACGACATCGGCATTCCCTGCCGTGGCGCATTCTTACCGCTGTTCTCTGAGGATACCGCTGTATGCGATTTTTCACCGCCAGATTCTTTTGCTGATCTAATGGATGCAGCCGGCGTTCCGGCTGGCAGTCCGGCACACCGGCTCCAGCTGGCAGCAGAAATGAAAAAAGCCTGCATCCGTTTTGGAAAAATCACGGACACAGGTTCTTATCAGACGCTATAGCGACTTACACTTCCAGCAGTTCCTCCAGCAGCTTCGCAGCAGTTTCCACAAACCGCACGCAGGGACGCACTTTATAGTACGCTTCTGTGCGTGGCTGAGGATCCTGCTTGAGTTTTCCCGGCAGACTTTTCAGCAATTCCCGACAGACCAGCGTCCCGTGCTCCTGCTGAAACTGCTCTGCCAGTGTGCGAATTCTGGCGTAATGCGCTTTCTTTCCGTCGTAATCTGCCGGATTGTCATAGCCTTTCAGCATGCCGGCAACGAGAAACATTCCGGTAACTGCACCGCAGGTTTCCCGCAGTCCGCCCATCCCCCCGCCAAACGAGGAGGAGAGGCGAACAGCATCCTCCAGCGACAGACCCATTTCCTCATGAAATGCGCCCACAACAGACTGCGCACAATTATAGCCCTGACAAAACAGCGCATGTGCTTTTTCCACATGATTCATAACTTTCCACATTCCTTTCCGGTGCTGCTGCACCGTATCACTTCCCATGAAAAAACGTTGGCACATTTCTGTGCCAACGTTTTTAGTATATCACGAAGCAAGTAAATTGTCAATTTTTCGCAGCGGAATCTGTTTCAGAAGCAACCGGCGCATCCTTCTGCGCCAGTGCCTCATATGCCTGCGCATAGAAATACTCCTGCGAATTGACCAGCGGTTCGCTTGCCGGTTCTCTGGTATAGGTGCCGTCCGGCTGCTGTACCCGTGCCTTGACATTGTCCGTCATCATCACATCGAACATATCCAGAATGCGCTGCTTGATGCCATTGTCATAAATCGGCGCTGCAACCTCTACCCGACGGCGGGTGTTGCGGGTCATCCAGTCCGCAGAAGCAATGTACACCTTACAGTCTTTGTGTGCGCCGAAAATATAGATTCTGGTGTGTTCCAGAAAGCGTCCCACAATACTGCGAATCGAAACGTTCTCCGTCTCTCCGGGAACACCTGCGATCAGGCAGCTGATACCGCGAATGATCATCTCGATCTTTACGCCGGCTTTGGATGCCTCGATCAGTTTTTCGATCAGATATTTGTCCGTCAGCGAGTTGATCTTGATGCCAATATACGCCGGCTGTCCCATCTTTGCCAGCGCCGTCTGCTCGTCGATCATCTCCGCCAGCTTGTTTTGCAGACACTTCGGCGCAACCAGCAGGTGCTCCATGTGCTCCACTGTCTGTCCCAGACAGAGGGCGTTGAACACACGGCTTGCCTCCAGACCGATGTTATGGTTGGCAGTCATCAGCGAATAGTCTGTGTAGATGGCAGACGTCTTTTCGTTATAGTTGCCCGTTCCCACCTGTGTGATATAGGAGATCTCACTGCCGATCTTCTTGGTAATCAGGCAGAGCTTGCTGTGCACCTTCAGATCGTCCAGACCATAGATGATCCGGCATCCGGCATCCTCCAGACGGCGAGACCACTCGATGTTATTTTCCTCGTCAAAGCGTGCCCGCAGTTCCACCAGCACAACGACATCCTTGCCGTTTTCTGCGGCATCGATGAGCGCCTCCACGATCTTGCTGTTGGACGCCACACGATACAGAGTCATCTTAATGGAAACGACATCCGGATCATGGCCAGCCTCATTCAGCAGTGTCAGGAACGGGCGGATGCTCTCATAGGGGAATGTCAGGAAGCGGTCCTGCTCCTCCACCTGCTCCATCACACGCTTAGACGGATCCCGCCAAGCCGGTTCCTGCGGTACCCGGCGGTTATAGAACAGGCATTTGTTATGGCGCAGCATATCCCGTACCACAGACAGTACAGAGAGGTTCAGCGGTGCCTCGGAATAGAACACCTGCTCCTCGGAAAGGTTGAGGTAACCGCAGAGCGTCTGAATCACCTTGGTGTCCATCAGACGGGAGAATTCCATCTTGATCGGGCAGAGCTTCCGCCGTTCCCGAATCAGCTGCTCCATTGCCTCACGGTAGTCCTCTTCCTCCTCTGTGCGCTCGTCCGGCTCAATGTCAGCGTTCCGAATGATGCGAATGAGGGACTTGCTCTTGATGGTATGGCGGGAGAAGATCTCCGGCGCAAAGTGGAGAATCAGTTCCTCGGACAGAATGAACCGGTTCTTTCCCGTGGGCAGAGAGACGATCTTCGGAAATACGCCGCTGCTGCACGGCACGATTCCCAGCTTTTCCGTGCCCTTTTTCTCCAAGACAACCACGGCATAGATATATTTGTTTTGCAGGAACGGAAACGGCTGCTTCTTTCCGATGATCTGCGGCGAGAGCAGCGGTTCAATTTCCGACTTGAAATATGCCTCCAGCCATGCAGCCTCTTCGGTGGTAATGGTGTGGAAATCTACAATATCCACGCCCTGCATGCTCAGTTCTGCCCGCAAGTCCTCGTAGGTGTCGTCCTTGTCCCGCAGCAGCTCCCGCACACGTGCGTAAATTGCGGTCAGCTGCTCCTTACAGGTCATATTGGTCTTGTTCTCCCGAAAGTTGGGATTTTCGCACATCTGGTCGTGAAGCGAACCGCAGCGCACCATGAAAAATTCGTCCAGATTGCTCTGGAAAATAGACAGAAACGAAAGCCGCTCGCAAAGCGGATTCTTCTCATCCTTTGCCTCCTCCAGAACACGCTGGTTGAATTTCAGCCAAGATAGTTCACGATTGTCGTAGCATTTTGTTGCCATAGGAAAGTACCTCCAAATTTTTTTGTTGTCTCTTAATGCGCTATCTATGTTCCGCTGTTTGCGAATCTTGAAAATCAATCGATTATATTCCTATTCTATTATAAAAGAAATACGAAAATTTAGACAGCGCAATGTTGTAAAAGATATGTTATTTTTCTGTAAACTCAAAAATCTTGAATATTTCACTGGAATTTAACATCCCGTTTGAAACTATCGGCTTGTATAACCCGCCGAAAATGCAGTATAATAAGAAAAAATACCGTATTGCCATAGGAGTTTTGCCACATGAAATATGCAGTCATCGATCTGGGATCGAATACCATTCGTCTGGTGGTTTACGAGGAAACGAACGCCGAGTTTCACGCCCTGTTTACACAAAAGTTCACTGCCGGGCTCGCCGCCTACCTTCAGGACGGCATGATGACGCCGGAGGGAATCCGGCTGATCTGTACCACCTTACAGCGCTGCAAGATGCTGCTGAAAGAGTTTACCCCTTGCACCACGCTGGCGTTTTCCACCGCACCGCTGCGGAACATCCGCAACACGCAGGAGGCAATCGACCAGATTTATGCGGAAACCGGATATTCTGTGGATGTTCTCACCGGTCTGGAGGAGGCGTATCTGGACTATTACGGCGTGCAGCGGGAGCTTCCCGTGGAGAGCGGACTGCTGTTCGACATCGGCGGAGGAAGCACAGAAATTCTCACCTTTGCCCACGATGGAACCGGCGTCATTGAAAGCGTCCCCATTGGATCGCTGAATCTCTCCAAGAAGCACATCGCCAAGCTCTTCCCCGACAAAAAGGAGCGGGATGCCATTCGGCTACAAGTGCAGAAATCGCTGAAAAGGCACAAGCTAAACCATCTTCCGCCCTACGAAACCCTCTGCGGTATCGGCGGAACTGCACGAACGGTATTACAGCTGCTCCAAGCCATGAAGGTGATCTTGCCGGCACAGCGCACCTTCACTGCAGAGCAGTTTCGGAAGCTGAAAAAATTTCTGTGGAAAAAAGACAGCGCTGCGATGGAGCTTCTCACGCAGTACTGTCCCGACCGGCTGCACACCATCTTTTCCGGCATTTTGATTCTGGAAACCCTGATCCTCCAGAGCCGGTGCACGACAGTCTATGTCTGCAAATACGGCGTGCGGGAGGGCTATCTCCGGCGCTATCTGATGCAGCAGAAAAAGAGTGCCCCCACCGTGAATCCGGACTGCGCTTAAATCGTAAAAACCAAAGACACGTATGACGCTGCGCCATACGTGTCTTTTTCATTGAATCGATTGCCTGAAAACTTCCATTATTCCGGCAGAGCATTGATGAGGTGCACCAGAAAACGCAGCAGACTCATGGAATCATCGCCGCCGATACCACTGCCTGCACAGCAGTCCGCATTCTTTTTCTGCTGGTCATTCAGCTCGACCACGCCAGCCACTGCCTTGTTCAGCAGAACGGCATCCGACAGATCTACTTCGCTGTCCAGGTTGACATCGCCGTAGAGCACAGTTGCATCCACAGTTCCTGTGGCGCTTGCCTCGGTGACGGTCGTGGTGCTGGTGACTGGTGCAGTTTCCGTGGTATTCTCTGCGGTTGTGGTCACTACCGGTTCTGTGGTTTCCGCCGGCTTCTTGCCGTCCGGTTCTTCACCCCAGACCAGTTCGCCGTTGGCATAGGCCGGAATCTTCTTGGTGATAGCTGCGGCATCGTTGTCATCCTCAAAACTGATGAGATCGCCGTAGCTATAGTCGTTGGAGGAATCCCATGTGGTGTCGTAGGTTTCCGGATTCATCTTGTTCAGCAGACCGAACTGATAAACACGGCTGCCGTAGAAGTTGCAATTTTTCCACGCAATTTCCACATAATACGTGCCGTTGTCGTCGTACTTGATCGGCTCGGAGATGGTGGCGGAAGTCTTGTTGTTGGTCATGGCGCTTTCCGCATCGTAGTCCACACGAGTTTCCACCATAGAGATATCCTCTCCGATTGCCGTCAGCTCATCGATGTTGAAATAGTACCGGACACGGAGATCATCGCAGAACTGCGGCGGATTGATGGTGCGGTTGTGCACCACGATCTTGACCTGCAATCCGGCATCGTTCTCCTGCGCCTTTCCGGCAGTGACATAGAAGCCCGTGGGCGTATCCTCTGCCACTTCATATCCTGCCTTGGCGTTGGCAGACATATCAAAGTCCGGAATGACTGCATTCTTGTCGGCGAGTTCCTTGCCCTCTGCCCCATAGAACTGGTAGAGTCCGGCGAGGTCGCCGCAGAAACCGGCGTTATAGTCGTCCGTGACTTCATTGTAAATGTAGTCGCTGGTGACATCGTTGTGATAATCCTTCAGATCCGGTCCGCCGACCAATGCACCCCAGAGGGTGTGCGTCTGCGGATCAGGTTCATCCATGCTCTGAGTTGACGAACAGGAAGCGGCTCTGTGGTGGGGATGGGTGGCATAGCTGTTTTCATAGCCCACTTCGAAGGAATAGCCCATGGGGTTATCGCCCAGAATGTATTCCATCTGATCCTTCGCCCACTCCGCAAATGTCAGATCGCCTGTTTCCTTGGCGTAGACCATGGCGCAAAGTCCGGCTGCCGTATTGTATCGTGCGCTGCCGTAGTCAGAAACCACCGCAAAGCCGGCGGGAGATTTCGCAATCCATGCGCCGTCGGCTTCCGGCAGATCTTTAATCTCGCTGGCGGTGATCTTGGAGTTCCACAGCTGGTCGTCCATGCCGAAATACTTGTGCTTGGTCACAGGAACGTTAAAGTCTGCGTTGGCAGCATCTGCCTCATTCATACCCGACCAGAATTCCAGATTCCAGCGGAAGATGTACCAGTCACGGGAGATGTTGGTCACCGGTGCCAGCTTCGCAAAGACACCGCCCCAGACGGTATCCCAGCAGTGCACCCAGATGTTCTGCCAGCAGTTTCCGGTATCAGAAATGATACGCTTCAGATAGCCGGTGTAGGGATGTGCGCCCATTTCGCCGGTGACAGACTCATCCACGCTGATGATATCGTCGATATAATCATAGTTCTCGGTGCAGTAATAGAGCCAGACGGCTGCCCATGCCAGTTCATCATAGTCATAGCTGGAGGTATAGAAACCGCCGTCGTAGCCAAGGCTGTCCACCACCAGCGTGGTATCTCCGGTTTCGTGGTGCGTCTTGACGGAAAATTCATAGAGCGCCAGCGCATAATCCAGACACTTCTGCGCATACTCCGGATCGGTGTCTTTAAAGTTCAGATAGTTGACCGCCAGCGATGCTGCTGCACCTGCGGTCTGGTCGGATGCCGGCGTTTCTGTGGTGGCGAAGTATGCCGGACGCTTGACAGCACAGGAAGAGGTTGCCACATAAGTGTCATCCACCTGCAATTCCGGCGCACACCAATAGTTGTGGTCGTTGTTTCCCTCACCCACCTGATAGCAATATGCCACTACGTTGCCGTTATCGTCCAGGAAAGTGGCTTTCAGGAAATAGTCGTTGATCCAGCGCAGCTCGTCCTCCACGTGCTTTTGCAGTCCCATCTGCACATAGGAGTCCCGAAATTCGTAATAGCCCCAGCCTACAGTGGAGGCAGAATAGCTGCCCGGCAGACCGAATTTGACGTGGTCTCCGGCATCGTGCCAGCCGCCGGTCAGATCGACGCAGCCATCGCCGTCCGGATCCAGATACTGCCGATTGGCATCAATAAATTCCTGACTCATATTCGTGCCGACGTAGAGTCCCTCGGCAGCGCTGGCACCACCATCGCCTTTTCCGCTGTCCTCGTTGGCTTTTCCGCCGCCCAGACTTTGCATGGGCACCAGCGGGATCATGCCATCTTTCACGTGGCAGTTTCCCCGCCAAGAATAATAGCCGTCATCTGCCACCTCGTCGCCGCATTTATTGGCATCGTAAAAGCAGAGCGCTAGCTGGAGCGCCTCGGCAAAGTTGTCGTAATTGTTCGGATTCTCCTTGTCGACCACTGCCGCATCCGCCGGCAGTCCCGCAGCAGTGACAAGCATCACACCGCTGAGCAGTCCGGCAAACACCCGCCGGAATCGTTTTGAAATCATCTGAATTCATCCTCCCTCATGGTTTGGAGCCACTGCACTGCTCTGTACAGCTGACTCCTATGATTCTTCTTTCTTATCGTATACCCGGTCAAAAATCAGCTGGTACCCGTTGCATCCATCTTTAATGACACGATTGACACGGCTGATGGTCGCAGTACTCGCCCCCGTTTTCTCCACAATATCATGAAATACATGTCCTTCATGCAGCAATTTCGCCACCTGTAGCCGCTGCGAAATTGCGTTCAATTCCTGATACGTGCACAGATCCTTAAAAAAAGCATGACACTCCTCTGGCGTTTTCAGTGCCAGGATCGCCTCAAATAACGCTGCCATATCTGCATCCTGCCGTTCTCTTTTCATGCCGTTTCCCGCATCCTTTCCTGTACAGCCGGAACCGCTCCAGCCTTTTTTGATTTTGAACCTGTTTTCTCCGAAATACATGCTGTCACATGGTATTGTGTCCTTCAAAGAAACACTTTCAAATAATATCATTGTATCATATTCTGTTCAAATTGTAAATAGTACTTTGCAGTTTTTCGGATATTTCAGCAAAATGTCCAGAAACGCCACGTTTTTTTGGTCAGGCAGACAAAAAAGGAACTGCCCCTGCAGCAGGTGGTACCCGATACCGCAAAGGCAGTTTCCCAATTTAGGAAAGTATTTTAGGAATTTGCAAAAAGGTTCAGGAAGATGGAATCAGTCCTGAAGTGCATCGTAGCCTGTTTCACCGGTACGAATCTTCACAACATCCTCTACATCGTAGACGAAGATCTTGCCATCGCCGATCTTGCCGGTATACAGCACCTTCTTCACTGCGTCCACGATTTTCTGCGGCGGGATCTTTGCCACAACGGCTTCGACCTTGACCTTCTTGAGGAGCTTGGTTCCCTCGGTCTTAACGCCACGATAATAGGACTCGTTGCCCTTCTGCGAGCCATAGCCCATGACATGAGTTACGGTGACACCGTTCACGCCCATAGAGGACAGGGTTGCCTGCAATGCATCCAGTCTGTCCGGATTGCACATCACAACCAGCTTGGTCATCTTTGCCTTTGCGCCGTTTGCCGGCTTCATGATCAGCTCCGACTCCGGAATGGTGACACCAGTAGCAGCTGCGTCCGCAGCATCCGATGCCATTGAAACCGTAGACGGCATAAAGTCTGCATAAGCGGAGGGCAGGTTGTGCTCGGTTGCGTCCAGACCAAGAACTTCTTCCTCGGCAGAAACACGCAGACCGATGGTCTTCTTGATGATAAAGAATGTGAGTGCGATGGTGACAGAAGTCCATGCCAGAATGCAGACAACACCCAGCGCCTGTACGCCCAGAACGGTGAAGCCGCCGCCATAGAACAGACCGTCATAAACATCGTTTGCCGGAACGGAAGTGGTTGCAAACAGACCAACTGCCAGTGTGCCCCACAGACCATTCATAAAGTGTACAGCTACTGCGCCCACCGGATCGTCTACGTGCAGCACGTGATCCAGGAACCATACGCCGAAGCATACCAGCAGACCGGAAATAATACCGATGATGGCAGAACCGAAGGCATCGACCACATCGCATCCGGCGGTGATGGCAACCAGACCGGCCAGAGAAGCATTCAGACACATGGACACATCCGGCTTGCCATACTTGATCCAAGTGAAGATCATGCAGGAAACAGTTGCCAGTGCCGGTGCGATGGTGGTGGTCAGGAAGATGGTGCCCAGCTGCGGAACAGAAGTTGCAGCAGCGCCGTTGAATCCGTACCAGCCGAACCACAGGATGAAGACACCCAGTGCGCCGATGGTCAGGGAGTGACCCGGAATTGCGTTTACCTTTACCTTGCCGTCCTTGGTCTTGGTGAATTTACCAATACGGGGACCAAGGATTGCTGCGCCGATCAGTGCGGAAACACCGCCGACCATGTGGATGACACCGGAACCTGCGAAATCGTGGAACGGTGTGGAAAGCTGCGACAGCCAGCCGCCGCCCCATACCCAGTGGGTTTCTACCGGATAGATCACAGCGGAAATCACTGCGGAATAGATACAGTAGGAAATGAACTTGGTACGCTCTGCCATGGCACCGGAAACAATTGTCGCTGCCGTCGCACAGAATACCAGATTGAAGACGAAGCTCGACCAGTCAAAGTTTGCATAGTCCGAGAAAATGTCAAATCCCGGCTTGCCGATGATACCGGCAAGGTCTTCGCCGCACAGGATTCCAAAGCCAATTAAGATGAACACCACTGTACCAAGACAGAAGTCCATCAGATTTTTCATAATGATGTTACCGGCGTTCTTTGCTCTGGTAAATCCAGCCTCCACCATTGCAAAACCGCACTGCATAAAGAATACCAGTGCCGCACCGACCAGATACCAAATGCCATATACATTGCCGTTAATCAAATCCAGAACGGAATTTTGATCCATAAGAATGCACCTCTCCATGTTGTTATTTTTTCTGGCGGCAGCGGTACCAGTTCTGTCGCCGAGAAATAAAAAAACAGCAAGGGCATTGAGCTTGTGAACTCAGCGCCTTTGCTGTTCTTGTCACTTAGTATACCAGCTTTTTCGGCAATTGTCAAGAAAAAAATCGCCGAAACCCAGTACTTCTTGAAAAAACAATTATTTTTGCAGGATTCTTTATTTCAAAAAATCAAATCCGCTTTTTCTTTTCTTTTTCAATCAAATTCAATCAAAAAAGCGGTGCGTCCGCCTCACTTGCTTTCTTTTCCGCCGAAAGAATCCGTCAGAATCTGTGCCGTTTTCTTCAGGTAATCCACATCCGCCTGTGCCAGTGCGCCGGCATCGCATGCCTTTGCCACATTGGGATCCAGCGGAACACGCTCCAGAACCGGCACGTTGGTACTGTCTACAGCATCATCCGAGCCAAACAGCGGAATTTCTCTGCCGCAGTCCGGACACTTCAGAAACCGCATATTCTCTACCATGCCCAGAACCGGAATGTCCATCTTCTGTGCCATCTGCACTGCCTTCTGCACGATCATGGAAACCAGCGACTGCGGGGTGGAAACGATGATGATACCATCCAGCGGCAGGCTCTGGAACACGGTCAGCGGAACATCGCCCGTCCCCGGAGGCATGTCCACGAACATGAAGTCCACGTCGCCCCACTTAACATCCTCCCAGAACTGCTTGACTACGCCGGAGATCACAGGGCCACGCCAAAAGACCGGATCAGTCTCATTTTCCAGCAGCAGGTTCAGGGACATGACCTTGGTTCCCTCTGCGGTCACGAACGGCAGCAGGTTGTCGTCCTCGGTCTGCGCATGCTGGTGAATGCCGAAGATCTTCGGGATGGACGGGCCGGTGATATCGGCGTCCAGCACAGCTGCACGGTAGCCCAGACGCTGGGTCTGAATGGCGAGCAGGCTGGTAACCAGCGACTTTCCGACGCCGCCCTTTCCGCCGACCACGCCGATGACACTGCGAACACCCTTTGTATTGTTGATGACACGTTCATTCTGTTCCTTCTCCTGACATCCGCTGCTGGTGGAACAGGAACTGCACTGATGATTACAATCAGACATGATGAAAAAACTCCTTCCAGTTGCAGAGCGCCATGCCAGACGGCGCTCTGTTCGTTCTCCCAGACGACACAGTGCTTTTCCTGTATGCCGGGTATCCCTATTATACCACAAATTCCCCGAAAGTGCAAGTCACTCAGAAAAATGTGAGCGCCCTATTTCGCCGGAATATCTCACATGTCCCACCGCATACACTATTCCGAGGTGATTCGATGTTTTTACAATTACTCCAACAGGTTTTCTTTTTCTTTCTGCATGTGGCGGAGTCCGGTTCTTTCCGTAAGCCGCTGACCAAACAGGAAGAATCGGACTGCTTCAATGCCATGGCGCAGGGCGACCGCCATGCACGGGAACGTCTGATTCTGCACAACATGCGCCTTGTGGTGCACATCACCAAAAAGTATGGGGTGCTTCCGGCAGAACAGGAGGAACTGATCTCCATTGGTACCATCGGGCTCGTCAAGGCGGTGGATTCCTTTGACAACAGTAAGGGGGCGAGGTTTGCCACCTACGCCAGCCGCTGCATTGAAAACGAGATTCTCATGAACTTCCGTGCCCAGAAAAAGCACGCCGACCAGCTCTATATGGGCGAACCTATCGACACCGACAGCGAGGGCAATCAGCTCACACTCATGGACATTATGGACGACGGCAGCGACCTGCCGGAGATGGTGGACACACTGATCCAGTCCCAGCAGCTATACCAGTATCTGCAAAACTGCCTGACGCCACGGGAAGCCGAGATTCTGGTGCAGCGATACGGGCTGTACGGCAAAGCACCCATGACACAGCGGGAGATCTCCAAGAAAATGGGCATTTCCCGCTCCTACGTCTCCCGCATTGAAAAGCACGCCATTGAAAAGCTCCGTCTAGCATACCAAAGAGAATGAAGACAGCAAAGCCCCGCTGCAAATGCACAGGATTGCAGCGGGGGCTTATCATTTCAAATTATAACTTACTTCTGTTTCATTTCCGCAGAAACCGCCTCGAATTCATCCACGATTTCCTGTTCCGGCGCCTTGGTCAGCAGCGATACCACAACAATGGCAATCAGCGCACACACGAATGCCGGCAGCAGCTCGTAGATGGCGAACACACCGCCCAGCTTGCTGACAGCAAACTTCCAGACGAAAACCATAATGCCGCCGGTGAGCATGCCGGCAAGTGCACCGTATTTATTAGAGCGCTTCCAGAACAGTGCAGTCAAAACCACAGGGCCAAAAGTTGCACCGAATCCAGCCCACGCAAAGGATACCACACGGAAGACAGAGCTGTTGCTGTCCCATGCCAGAATGATACCCAGCACAGCGATAACCAACAGCACGGCGCGTGCTACCATCATGGACTGCTTTTCTGACAGCTTCACATGGAAAACGCCCTTCATCAGGTTCTCCGACACACTGGACGAAGCTGCCAGCAGCTGAGAGTCCGAGGTGGACATGGTGCACGCCAGAATTCCGGCAAAGATCAGACCGGCAATCAGCGCAGCGCCAACGCTGTGCTTGCTGAGCACTGTTGCCATTTCCAGAACAATGGTCTCCGAACGGGAGGAAGTGGCAAGCTCTTCAATGGTGCCGTTGGCAGTCAGCGCATTGCCGATGATGCCGATAAACACAGCAACACCCATGGCGATCACCACCCAGGTTGAGGCGATACGGCGGGAGATCTTAATCTTGTTCTTATCGTCAATCGCCATGAAACGCAGCAGGATGTGAGGCATACCGAAGTAGCCAAGTCCCCACGCCAGCGTTGAAACAATGCTCAGTCCCCCAAAGGAAACCAGTCCCCCGTCCGCAGTTCTCGTGCTGGTGAAGCTGAGATAGTTTTCAATGCCGCGTGCATTTTCCATAACATTCTCCAGACCGCCGGCAGTGTACACGCCGTAGATCACCAGAACCACCAGCGCAGAGGTCATGACGATGCTCTGAATCAGGTCGGTAAAGCTTGCCGCCAGAAATCCGCCCAGACAGGTGTAGGCGATGATGATGACAGCGCTGATGATCATTGCCATGTGGTAATCCCACCCGAAGAGCTGATTGAACAGCTTGCCGCAGGCGGAAAAGCCAGAGGCGGTGTAGGGCACAAAGAAGACCAGAATGACCAGCGCAGCGATGCCCATGAGCACGTGCCTGTTATCCCGATAGCGGTTGGAGAAAAAATCCGGAATGGTAATGGCGTTTCCACAGCGCTGGGAGTACACACGCAGACGCTTGGCAACGATCAGCCAGTTCAGATAAGTACCAATGGCAAGACCGATGACGGTCCAGCCGACCTCGGCGCATCCGCTCAGATACGCCAATCCCGGAAGTCCCATAAGCAGATAACTGCTCATGTCCGACGCCTCTGCACTCATGGCAGAGACGATCGGTCCCAGACGCCGTCCGCCCAGATAGAAATCCCCGACACTGCTGTTTTTCTTGGAGTAGACCGCTCCGATTATGACCATTGCCGCCATATAGACGAGAATGGCAATGAGAATACATACGACTGATTTTGTCACAGACCACAGCTCCTTTTTTCTTTTGACCGTGCACAATTTCGAGCGCTCCCGATTGAAATTGACACAATTATTTTTATTATACCATGTTATTCACAAAAAGTGCAAGCGAAATTGCATGTTTTTATGTGAATATTTTGTAAAAGAACCGAATTTCTCCTTTAAAATTGTATGTTTTCTTTTGGATTCCGTATTTTTTTTGCAATAGTACTTGCCACCCATCAAAAAAAATGATATAATAGAAATGAGATTACATGATATTTCAGCTGTATTCTTTCGAATTGTCCTCTTTGATTTTGTGCAGAATTACAGAAAGGAAAGGAAGAGCCTGTTTGCTGCGTCTGGTTTTGGCAAGCGGGCGTGGACGCAAAACCATGAATTCAAAATCCATCTGGGGAAAAAGACTTCTTTCTCTGGTGAGTGCCGCCTATTGTGCGATAGTCTGCTGGTTTTCTTATCTCGCACTGTTCTATGAAGTTTCTATCCCAAACAAAGCCGCTTTCTGCGGCGTTTTCTCCGCAGTTTCCCTTGCAGCGCTGATTGCGATGCTCTACAGCCGCTTTCAGATCCTGACACGTCTTTCCAGCATTGTCATGCTGCCTGCGGCGCTGCCATTCATTTTGATCTGCTTCGGAAAATGGGAGGTCATCCTGCCCATTGCCGTGACGGCGCTGGTCATCTTCTTTTTGTCCGGTGCCGGAGAGACCACCAAAACCATTTTCGGTGTCATCTATCTCCTGCTCTATGTGCTGGGCTCGCTGGGGTACTTTATGGTGATGTCCTTCTTTGCCTCGCCCGCCAACCAGAGCATTCTGGAATCCGGCACTTCTCCCTCGCAGGTATACCGCTATGAGGTCATTCAGACAGAGGACAGCTCCGGCGGCAACCTTGCCATTCACGTAGAGCCAAACGAGCTGGACATTGACCTGCCGCTGATCTCTTTTGTTGCCGTAGGCTATGACCGCACAGTATATCTGGAACGGCCGCTTCAGGAGAATGTGCAGGCAGTGACATGGACAACCGTATCCCGTGCAGAAATCACGCAGCAGCTGCTCGCCATCTCCGATGATCTGGAACTGGATCTGAACGATACCCAGAAAGCCGTGCTCGGTGTTTCTGCAGACGATACCGTCTATTTGCGGGATCTGTCGGATGCGCAGCTGGAACAGCTGGGCGTACCGGAGGACAACGACGTTCTGACCTATGGCGATGAGGTTTGCTTCCGCTCCTATATTGCAGTGCTGGAAGAGTACTTTGCACCGGAAAAGCGTCAGTTCTCGCTGTTTTAACCCTGCAGAAGAGCCTGCTTCATTCTCAGGTTCTCAATATATTTTTTATTCTATTTTTATAGGAGGCTATCCCAATGAGTGAATTTTTCAAGAGTATCCCCAAAATTGCATATGAAGGCAAACATTCCAAGAATCCGCTGGCATTTAAGTTCTACAATCCGGAAGAAGTCATCGCTGGCAAGACCATGCGGGAACAGCTGAAGTTTGCGCTGTCCTGGTGGCACACTATGGGCGGCGACGGCACCGACATGTTCGGCTGCGGCACGACCGATAAGACCTGGGGCTGCGCAGACGCTTCTGAGCGTGCCAAGGCAAAGGTTTACGCTGCTTTCGAGATCATGGAAAAGCTGAGCATCGACTACTACTGCTTCCACGACAGAGACCTCTCTCCGGAGTACGGCAGTCTGGGCGAAACCAACGAGAAGCTGAAAGAGATCGTAGATCTGTGCAAAAAAATGCAGGACAAGACCGGCAAGAAGCTGCTGTGGGGCACCGCAAAGTGCTTTGATCACCCCCGCTTCATGCACGGCGCAGGCACCTCTCCCAGCGCAGATGTTTTCGCATTTGCAGCAGCACAGATCAAGAATGCCATTGACGCTACTGTCAAGCTGGGCGGTCAGGGCTACGTTTTCTGGGGCGGCCGTGAAGGCTATGAGACACTGCTGAACACCAACATGGGTCTAGAGCTGGACAACATGGCTCGTCTGATGCATCTGGCTGTGGACTATGCAAGAAGCATCGGCTACACTGGCGACTTCTACGTTGAGCCGAAGCCGAAGGAACCCACCAAGCACCAGTACGACTTTGACTCGGCAACCGTCATCGGCTTCCTGAACAAGTACGACCTGGACAAGGATTTCAAGCTGAACATCGAGGCAAACCATGCCACACTGGCACAGCACACCTTCCAGCACGAGCTGCGTGTGGCAAGAACCAATGGCATGTTCGGTTCCATCGATGCCAACCAGGGCGATCCGCTGCTGGGCTGGGATACTGACCAGTTCCCGACCAATGTCTATGACACCACCCTGTGCATGTACGAGGTTCTGAAGGCAGGCGGCTTCACCAACGGCGGTCTGAACTTCGACGCCAAGGCAAGACGTGGCTCCTTCGAGCTGGAGGACATCTTCCACAGCTACATCGCTGGTATGGATGCATTCGCACTGGGTCTGCGCATTGCAGACAAGCTGATTCAGGACGGCAGAATCGACAAGTTCGTAGAAGACCGCTATGCAAGCTGGAACACCGGCATTGGTGCAGAAATCATCGCTGGCAAGGCTTCTATGGAAGATCTGGAAAAGTACGCTGTTGAAAAGGGCGAAGTAACTGCTTCCCTGTCCAGCGGCCGTCAGGAAATGCTGGAAGATATCATGAACGATATCATGTTCAGCCTGTAAGTTTCACACAAGAGCACCCGTTTCGTAAATGAAACCGGTGAACAAACGACAAGAGCGCAGAACCTCAGCATTTTGCTGCGGTTTATGCGCTCTTTTTGGAGGAATCGAACATGACCATTGAAACCGGAAGACCGGCGGATTGCAGCGGCAGACCGGAAAAGGAGTGCGCCGTATACGACCTTCTGGAACGGCTGGACATTCCCTTTACACGGGCAGACCATCCGGCTGCATTTACCATGGAGGAATGTGAGGCTGTTTCACAGGCGCTGCACACGCCGATTTGCAAGAACCTGTTTCTTTGCAACCGGCAGAAAACCGCTTTCTATCTGCTGCTTCTGCCAGCATCCAAGCCCTTTCGCACCAAAGAGATCACAGCACAGCTGGGATGCGCCCGCCTCTCTTTCGCCGGCGAGGAGCAGCTGGCATCGCTGCTGCATCTGACTCCCGGCTCTGCCACCATCTTTGGCTTGCAGTATGACACGGAAAATCGGGTGCAGTTAGTGGTGGATCGTGACCTGCTGGACGAAGCATACTTCGGCTGTCATCCCTGCATCAACACTTCTACCATCCGGCTGAAAACCAGCGATGTCTTTGATCAGCTGACCCATGCGCTGCACCACGATTACACCCTCGTCACCCTGAAAGGAGAATGAAGCTATGGCAAAGGAAAAAATCCTCAAGACCAACGCCATCCGGATGCTGGAAAAGGCAAAAGTTCCCTACACCCACCGTGTCTGGGAGGCTGCCACCGGACAGCACACCGGCGTGGAGCTCGCCACAGCGTTGGGACAGAATCCGGAACAGGTGTTCAAGACACTGGTCACTGTGGCGAAATCCGGAGAGCACTATGTCTTTCTTGTTCCCGTGGCGGAGGAGCTGGACTTGAAAAAAGCGGCAGCTGCCGTTGGCGAGAAAGCGATTTCCATGTGCAAGTCCAAGGAACTGCTGCCGCTGACGGGGTACATTCACGGCGGCTGTTCTCCCATCGGCATGAAAAAGCTGTTCCGCACCACCATTCATGAAACGGCGCAGAATTTTCCCACCATTTTGTGCAGTGCCGGAAAAATCGGACACCAGCTGGAACTGTCTTTGGATAGTCTGCGCCAAGTCGTTCCGTTTCAGCTGGCGGACATCATTGTGGAGAAATAGCGCACCATAAAGGAAAGGACTGAGGATGAAGTATTGCATAACTGCTGCTGAACGGTGCGGTACCTGTTACCACGAATTTCAGCGGGGAAAGTTCGGAAAATTCTTTTGGAACAAGACACAGTTCTGGGAGGAGGACTCTCTTCTGCTCCACGATGATCTAATGCGTTCCTCCGGATTCGGTGCGTTTCTCGGCGCGCAGCTTCCGAATTATGCGCCATTCGGCATCACCTATGTCACGCAAATTCAGTGGCAAAACTTGTTCCTGGCAGCGCAGCAGCAGGGCGGTGCTGTCGCTGAGATTGCCGGTGAAATCGACAGCTGGGCGCAGGAAACGTTCCAGTCCCACACCATGTTCACCATTCTCGGCATGTGACCCATGTGTGCCGCTCCCGCAGCAGCCAGAACACCAGCACATACAGCGGCAGGGCGATGCCCAAAAACAGCACCATGCCCACGGCACGCTCCCGCAGCGCAGGACAGAACAGTTCCGGCAGTGCGGCAACTGCAAATGAAAACACAACGGCAAACAGCGGCTTCCCCAGGAGTTTTCCCGGATGGAACGGCATGTTTGCCGTTTTTGCTGCCATGCGCAGGCGATTGCAGTTCCCGAACACGTTGCTGGTATAGTAGGATGCCACGATACCATAAAACCCAAACAGCGGAATAAAAATCAGCACCACGCAAATGCGGATGACATATTCTGCCAGATAGTTGAGCGAGGAGAAGTTCTGCTTTCCCATGCCCTTGAGCAGCGCCTCCAAAACGATTTCCAGATAGATAAACGGCACGACCGGCGCCAAAATCCGAATCATTTTTCCGGAGAGCGTGCCGCCGTCCATCCAGTATCCCACCCTGCCGCCGAATTTCAGCAGGATTGCGGCAATGAGAATGGCGAAGATCAGCGTCAGCTGAATCACACGCTCGGTCAGATGGCAAACACGGCGCTGATTGCCTGCGGCGTTGGCACGGGCGATCTCCGGAATCAGAATCCCCGACAGTGCGCACAGCATGGTGGATGGAAAGAACAGCACCGGAATCACAACGCCCTCAAAAGTCCCGAACTGCTCCAGTGCACGGCTGGCACTGGAGCCGGACTGCCGGAGGGTGATGGGGATCAGGGTGTCGTTCGCCGTGCTGAGCGCTGCGGTCAGGCATCCGCCCAGCGCCACCGGAAATGCCAGCCTGCCATAACGCCAAAAGGAAAGGCTGCATGTTCCGCCGGATTCTCTGCGCCGGACATACAGCACTGTCAGAAAAATCGCCGTGCAAAATGTTCCGGCTGCCATACTGCAAATCAAATCCCGACAGACCTGCACGGAACTTGCAGCTCCGTGGCGCAGAAGAAATGCCAGAATCCCCACACGCAGCAAAAATTCCAGCACATCGCAGAGCGCCGGCACTGCCACACGGCACACGGCGTTGAAATACCCACGCAGGCACGCACAGTACCCCCACAGCGGCAGCAGCAGTGCCATCATCCGTACCGCATCTGCCAGTGCCGCATCCCGCAAAAACTGCCGGCTGAGTTCCGGCGCAAACCAGTACACCGCCGTGGAAACCGGCACAGCGAGCATCAGGCAAAAACAAAGTCCATGGCGCAGCACCCGTGCCGGACAGCCGCCGGTGCGCCCCAGTTCCTCCGACACAAACCGGCTGGCGCAGAGCATGGCATTTCCGCCGGCAGCCATAGCAGCCAGCTGAAAAAATGAACCGGCGAGCGCCAGAATGCCCACCGTTTCTGCCCCGACACGGCGTGTCATCCACGACTGAAACCACAGTGCCAGACACTCCAGAACAAACTGTACCGCAGTCATCTTTATCGTATCCCGTATCACACTGCGTTTTCGCATGGCAGTGCCTCCTCCCGCATAACCACATCTCTTAGAGCCTGTTTCAGCTTATGCAGTTCTGCTGGAAAATATGGCACAAAAAAATCAGCGGAACCATGTTCCGCTGACATTCAGCTTTTCAGGTTGTTCAAGATTCCTCCGGATGTTCCGCCTGCCATGCAGCGATGGCATGCAAAAAATCCTTGCCGTACTTCTGGCTTTTGACGATACCTACGCCGGACACCTGCCGCAGCTCTCCCATGGTACGGGGCTTTTTGCGGCACATATCCCGCAGCGAGGCATCTGTAAAAATGATGTATGCAGGAACACCCTCCGCTCTGGCGAATTCCGTTCGCAGCTCCCGCAGCTTCTGAAACAGTCCCTGTTCCTCCGACGATACGGAATCGTCGCTGCTTCCCATGGAGATGCGCTTCTTCTGCACAATGGGCACACGGTGCGACACCTGTTTTTCGCCCCGAATCACCGCAGCCGAACCGCTGGTCAGGACAAGCTCCGAAAACTCCTGAAACGGCCGCAGCGCCAGACACTCCATCTCCACCAGTTCGTCGATCAGCTGTGCCACCTGCCGCCGTGTCATTTTTTCGATGATGCCGTAGGTGGAGAGCTTGTCCAGCCGCATCCGCAAAATGGATTCTTTTTTGCTGCCGATGAGGATATCGGCGGTCATGGTGCGGCTCAGGTGATAGCCCGCTTTTTGCCCACGATATACGCAGGAGATGATTTTTTTTGCCTCCAGCGTGACGTCCTCCTCCCGATAGTTGGTCAGACAGCAGGAACAGTTCCCACAGGTCTCCGGCGCTTTTTCGCCGAAATATTGCAGCATCCGCCGCCGCAGACAGCTGGTGGAGGTGGCGTAAAATGTCATCTGCCGGAGCCGTTCCTCCCCCTTTTGCAGGAGGGATTCCCGCAGCGATGCCTCCTCAATCTCGGCATTTTCCTTTCCCCGTTCCAGCAAAAACTGATTGGTGCGGACATCCCGTCCGCTGTACAGCAGGATGCACTGCGCCGGTTCTCCATCTCGTCCGGCACGCCCAGCCTCCTGATAGTAACTCTCCAGATCCATGGGCATCTGGTAGTGAATGACAAAAGACACGTTGGACTTGTCGATTCCCATGCCAAAGGCGTTGGTCGCCACCATAATCGTCTGGCGGTCATAGAGAAAATCCTCCTGATTGGCGGAGCGCTCTTTTTCAACAAGTCCGGCGTGGTATCGTGTGGCAGGATATCCTTTCTCACGCAAAGCATTGCAGACGTCCTCCACGGCTTTTCGGGTGGAACAATAGATGATTCCGCTTTTTCCGACATTTTCCGTGAGAATCTGAATGACCTCGTCCATTTTCTTCTGTGGCTGGCGCACACCGAAAAACAGATTCTTCCGGTCAAACCCTGTCTTTACCGACACCGGATTTTGCAGGTGCAGCAGCGCGGCAATATCCGTCTCGACCTGCTGAGTCGCCGTGGCAGTGAACGCACAGCAGACCGGACGAACCGGCAGCTGCTCCACAAACGGCACGATGTCCAGATAGCTCTGCCGGAAATCCTGTCCCCACTGGGAAACACAGTGTGCCTCATCCACCGCCACCATGGAAACCGGAACCTCTGCTGTCAGCGCAAGAAAATGCTCCGTCATCAGGCGCTCCGGTGCAGCATACAGAATCCGGTACTGTCCGTTCCGCACTCCGATCATCGTATCGGCAAACTGTGCGGGCGAGATGGTACTGTTGAGGTACGCCGCCGGAATCCCCACCTGATGCAGCGCCTCCACCTGATCTTTCATCAGAGAGATCAGCGGAGAAATGACGATTGTCAGCCCCGGCAGGAGCATGGCGGAAATCTGATAGCACACGGATTTTCCGGCACCAGTGGGCATGATCGCCAGCACATCCCGCCCCTGCAAAATGGCATCGATTGCCTGCTTCTGTCCGCTGCGGAACTCCCGATGTCCAAAATACTGCTGCAGCAGCGCCTCCGGTGTTCTCACAATTCCTGCGCTCCTTCCTTCGGCAGCGGATGCCACCGTTCCAGCTCCTCCTGTGCCGACCGCAGCAGAAGTTCGCTGGGATTCTCGCCGCCCATGATTCGGGCGATCTCACGAATACGCCCCTCCTCGGTCAGCGGCATGACATGTGTTTCCGTTCTGCCGCAGTCCGTCTGCTTTTCGATCATCAGATGATGATCCGCCATCACTGCGATCTGCGAGAGGTGCGTCACGCAGAGCACCTGCCGCAGCTGTCCCACCTCACGGAGTTTCATTCCGATCTTCTGAGCCGCTTTTCCGCTGACACCGGTGTCGATCTCATCGAAAATCAGCGTGGGGATGCTGTCCCGATCGGCGATGACGCACTTCAGCGCCAGCATGATGCGGGACAGTTCACCGCCGGAGGCAATGCGTGCCAGCGGGCGTGGCTCTTCCCCACGGTTGGCGGAAATCAGAAATTCCAGGTTGTCCATACCGTGAATGGTCAGCTTTCCCATAGTGTGCTTTCCGGTCAGCACCACATTGGGCATATTCAGGAATGCCAGCTGTTCTGTCACCTGTGCAGCAAAACGCTCCAGCAGCTGCGCACGGTACTCTGAGAGCTCCTTTGCCTGCGTGGACACCTGCTCCAGCAGCTGCTTCTTTTCCTCCCGCAGCGCCTCAATTTCCGCTGCATCGCTCTGCATCTGCTGAAGCTCTTCCTCCGCCTGCTGATACTGCTGCATCAGTTCATCCCCCGTGCACTGATACTGCTTGCCCAGCGCACGGATTTCCTGTAACCGTTTCGTGACCTGCGCGTACCGTGCCGGATCCATATCCAGCTGTTCCCGCAGATTCCGGCACTCCGCAGCGATGTCCTCCACCTCAATGCGCACGGTGTTCAGACGCTCATACAGTGCGGAGAAATCGCTGCGCAGCTCGGCAATGGCGGACAGTTCCTCCGCTGCCTCCTCGGTGCGATCCACCGCAGTTCCGCCGGACTCCTCACCGCTGAGCAGTTCCTCCGCATTCTGAAGCGCACTGGAAATCCCGCCCACATGCTGGAGCAATTCCAGTTCCTCCTCCAATGCGGATTCCTCTCCGGCTTCCAGCCCCAAGTCCTCCACATCCTGCACCAGCTGTCGCAGATACTGCCGGCGGTGCGCCTTCTCCTGTTCCAGCTTTCCCAGGTGGTTCAGGCGTTTCGCCGTCTGCTGCAATGCACGAAAGCTCTCCTGATACCGGTGCAGCCGTGTGTCATCTCCGCCAAAAGCGTCCAGAATTTGAAGATGGCATTCCGGCGAGAGCAGCACCTGATTGTCATGCTGTCCGTGGATGTTGATCAGCGTGCTGCCGATCTCCCGCAGCACGGAAACCGTAGTGGTATATCCATTGACCCGTGCTGCACTTCCGCCGTCCGCTGCGATCTCCCGTGTCAGCAGCAGCTCGTCGTCCTCGTGGGAGATGGAAAGCGCATCCAGCTTGGCGCAGACCGCCGGAGAGAGCTTGGTAAACAGCGCCGTAATGACCGCTTTTTTGCAGCCGGTCCGCACGATATCTCTGGTCACACGCTGCCCCAGTACGGCATGAATGCCATGGATCAGGATGGATTTTCCGGCACCGGTCTCCCCGGTGAACACGTTCAGATGGGGCGAAAACGGAATACGGGCGTGGGCGATGACTGCCAGATTTTCGATTTCCAGTTCTGCTAACATCAAAAGCCTCCCTTTCCTGCCGATGATCCAAAGAACAGCGCAAACTCCCGTGCCAGCGTTTCCGTCCGGAGCAGAACGAACACCGTATCATCTCCGGCAATCGTTCCAACAACACCCTCACGCTTCACGGAATCCAGCGCCACTGCCACCGCCTGCGCCATGCCGGAGCGGCAGTGAATCACCGCCATGTGTCCGGCATAATCGGTGCGGAGCACGGCGTCCTGAAAAATACCGCTGGTGCCCTCCTGGATCACCGGTGCTGTATAGCAGGCACGCTTTCCGCTGCGTCGCTGCTTGACCAGATGCAGCTCCCGAATGTCCCGTGAGAGCGTCGCCTGCGTCACCTCGAATCCCATGGCTGCGACTCTCTCCCGCAGCAGCTCCTGCGTCGGGATCTCTTCCCGTGCGATCAAAGACAAGATTGCGTCCTGCCGTTCCTTTTTCATGACAAACCTCCAGACATGCTATTTTCCATCTTTCAGGGACTGCATCAGTTTTCGGCTGAGGGAATCGAAAAAGGTGTTTCCGCTCAGATCCAAAATTCCCAGCATCTCTGAAGCACCGGAAATTTCCAGTGTCTCCTCCTCCCGAAATTCCACCGGTTTTTCCCCATCTGCACAGAGATAGACATCGTGGTCTTCCCGTACCCGACACGACACCTGCAATTCATTGTGGGGCGAAAACAAGATGGGACGGGCAGAGAGGGAGTGGGGACAGATGAGCGTCATCTCGATGCAGGGAAACTCCGGCTCGATGATCGGCCCGCCGGCAGAGAGGGCATAAGCGGTAGAGCCTGTCGGCGTGCTGAAAATCAGCCCGTCCGCCCGATAGTTGCCAAGCACCACGTTATTGCGGGAGACTGTGAACTCGATGACACGGGAAAAATTACGGGAAATGACGATGTCATTCAGCGCCAGAAATTCCCGCTTACAGGTGCCGTCCGGCTGTAACAGTCTGCCCTTGAGCAGCATTCTGCGGGAAACTCGATAGTCCCCCGTCTGAAGCCGTGCCACTTCGCCGATCTGATCCGGCTCCATGGATGCCAGAAAACCGAGCCGTCCGGTATTGATGCCGAGCAGCATCGCCTTTGTTCCCACCACATGGCGGGCGCAGTGTAAAATGGTGCCGTCTCCGCCAATGGCAATGGCAACATCAGCACTCTGCACTGCCTCCAAAAACGGCGCATAGCAGACAAATGGCAGGCCGCTTAGCAGCTTCCGGCAGCACGGGTCTGCCCAGACGGCAATGCCATTCCGGTACAGTGCGTTGCACACATCCTGTGCCACCGATGCAGCGCTTTTGTTCTGCAAATGGTGAAATAACACGACCTTCATTTCCGTCCCTCCTTCGCCAGCGCCGCCTGCACGACGGCAGCAAGGTCAGGAATCTCCGCCGGTGTTCCGCCTTTTTCCGCCACGGCGAGGTACTCAGCATTGCCGGTTCCGCCCCGAATGGGGGAGGGACACAGCAACTGCACTTCCAGTTCCAGCTGGTGCAGCAGCGCCAGCGTATTCACCAGCACATTCTGATGGACACGCGGCGAGGTGACCAGACCGTTTTTCCCGATGTTCTCCCGTCCCGCCTCAAACTGAGGCTTGATGAGAATCGCCGCTTTTCCGCCGTGCGCCAGAAATGCTGCCGCAGACGGCAGCACATGGGTCAGAGAGATAAAAGAAACATCGACGGAAAAAAAGTCGACTGGCTCCGGCAGCTGCGCCGGTGTGACGCTGCGGATATCCGTTCCCTCCCAGTTTACCACACGGGAATCCTGCCGCAGGGATTCCGCCAGCTGACCGTGCCCCACGTCCACCGCATAGACACGCCGTGCCCCGTGCTGGAGCATACAGTCTGTGAAACCGCCGGTGGATGCGCCAATGTCCATACAGACCAGGCCATCCAGCTGCAATCCGGCTGCCTGCACTGCATGTTCCAGCTTCAGACCGCCACGTCCCACGAAGGGCAGATCTTCCCCCTCCATGGTCACCTGGTCGCCCTCCGCCACTCCATACGCCGGCTTGGTACAGACGACACCGTTGACGAAAATCTGTCCGTTTCGGATGAGTCCCTGCGCACGCTGCCGGCTGGGTGCCATGCCATGTTTGGAGAGCCAGATATCAAGTCTCGCCATCGCCCTGTTCCTCCTGATAGATCTGCTGGATGTGCCGGAAAATAGCATCCGCAGAGAGCTGCATTTTTTCGATTTGCGATGCCATGGACGCATGCGCCAGATACTCCTTCGGAGCGACACGCCGATAGCTGCCGTGGAATCCGTGCTGCATCAGCGCATCCCCGAAGATCTGGGAAATACCGCCGTAATAGTACGCCTCCTCCAGGAAGAGCACGTGCTGATAAGTAGATGCCAATTCCACCACAGCATCCGACAGCGGAAAAATCCGTGTCAGCTTGAGCAGATCGCAGGGCATTCCGGCTTCCTTGGCACGCCGGCTCGCCTGATACAGGTTGTCGTAGATTCTGCCGTAGGAAATACACAGCACGTCTGTCCGCTGCCCGGACACGTGGGTGTACTCGGTGTTCAGCGCAGACTTGTCAAAGACGCTGTTGTCCGCCCCGCGGGGATACCGCACACAGGCAAGTCCCTTGTCCCGATACAGCGCCCGCCGCAGACAGAGCCGCAGCTCGTCATAACATGCCGGTGCATAGATCGTTGTATTTGGCACTGTGGCGAGATAGGAAACGTCGTACAAGCCGTGGTGCGTTTCGCCATCCTCGCCCACAACACCGGCACGGTCAACGCCCAGCACCACGTGCAGTCCGCCGATCGCCACATCGTGCATCAACTGGTCATAGGCACGCTGGAGAAATGACGAGTACACGGCAAACACCGGCAGCTGTCCCGTAGAGGCAAGCGCTGCCGAAAATGTAACCGCATACTGCTCGGCAATCCCCACGTCAAAATAACGCTTCGGAAATTCCTTCGCAAAATAGTGCAGTCCTGTGCCGCTTTCCATGGCTGCCGTGATGGCGCAGATCCGGCTGTCCCTGACTGCCAGGTGGGTCAGCTCCTGCCCAAATACGCTGGAATAGGAGTCCTTGCCGGACACCTCCGGATTGCCGGTCTCAATGTCAAACTTTGAGATGCCGTGATACTCTCCCGGATTCTGTTCCGCCGGCGGATATCCCTTGCCCTTGACAGTGTTGAGGTGAATGAACACCGGCCGGTGATACTGCTTTGCCGCCAGAAGCACCTCTTCAATAGCACCCTGATCGTGACCGTCCACCGGTCCAAGGTAGACGAAGCCGAAGTCCTCGAACAGGGTAGCAGAGTGCAGCAGCGCCTCCCGCACCACACTCTTGGAGTTCTTGATGACTTTCGCCACCGACGGGCCGATGACTGCCGTCTGGTTCAAGCGGCGTTCCACCGCCTTTTTTGTGCGCACATAGCCCTCGCTGCCACGAATCGATGAGAGATACCGTGCCAGAGAGCCGACGTTTTTGGAAATCGACATGTCGTTGTCGTTGAGAATAACGATCAGATTGTTGCCGGATTTTCCGGCATTGTTCATTCCCTCATACGCCAGCCCGCCGGTCATTGCGCCGTCTCCGATGACTGCAATGGCGAAGTGCTCCCGATCCCCCTGCAGACGCATGCCCTCGGCAATGCCGTTTGCCACGGAGATTGCCGTGCTGCTGTGCCCGCTGATAAAGACATCGTGCTCCGATTCCGAAGGCTTTGGAAATCCGGAAATTCCGTCCTCCTGCCGAAGCGTAGAGAACGCATTCAGCCGGCCTGTCAGAATCTTGTGCGTGTAACACTGGTGCCCAACATCCCATACAAATTTATCTTCCGGAGAAGTGAAAACACGGTGCATTGCCACCGTCAGCTCCACTGCTCCCAGATTCGAAGCCAAATGTCCGCCGGTCTTGGAAACTGTTTCGATCAGCAGATTCCGAATCTCCTGACACAGTTCCTGACACTGCGCCATATCCAGCTTCTTCAAATCCCCCGGCAAATCCAGCTGTTCCAGCAGAGATTTCTCCGGCAACGGGACTTTTTTCATATCCATTTTTTCCATTTCTGCAACAGTGCTTCGTTTTTTCTGCATCTGTGCCCGACCTTCTGCCAAAACGGCAAAAAGTCCCCCTCCTTATTGTTATTTTTCCCGATTCAACAGGGAATCCGTCAAATCCAGCAGGAACTCATGACCGACGAACTGCTGCAGCAGTTCCTCCGCCTCCTGTGTCAGACGGGCAGCTTCTTCCCGTGCCCGTTCCAGTCCCAGCAGTGTGACGAACGTCGTCTTTCCCTCTTCGACATCGCTGCCGACCGGCTTTCCCAAAACATCGGTCGTACTGGTCACATCCAGAATATCGTCCACGATCTGGAACGCAAGTCCCAGCTTTGCGCCGTACTGATCTGCCAGCGCAACCACGGATTTCGGCGCACCCGCTGCCACACAGCCCAGACGGCAGGCCCCACGAATCAGTGCGCCCGTCTTGGCAGCGCACATTGCCTCCAGATCCGCCTGCGTCACATCATCCCGTGTCTCATATTCCATATCCATGACCTGACCGCCGATCATACCGGCGGCACTGGTCGCCTCTGCCAGAATCTGCATCAGCTGCACCTTGACAGCATCGTCCTGCACCGGATCCTCTGCAATTACACGAAATGCCTGTACCGAGAGGGCATCGCCTGCCAGAATCGCCGTTGCCTCATCAAACGCCTTATGGCAAGAGGGTTTGCCGCGCCGGAAATCGTCGTTGTCCATGGCAGGCAGGTCATCATGAATCAGCGAGAATGTATGAATCATCTCAATGGCGCAGGCTGCTGCCATTGCCTGCTGCACGCTTCCGCCGCAGAGTCGGCAGAATTCCAGCACCAGCACCGGACGAATCCGCTTGCCGCCGGCATCCAGCGAGTACTGCATTGCTGCGATAACACGCTTCTGCCGTTCCACCTCCGGTGTCACTTGCAGTCGCTCGTCCAATCCGGTTTCTACGAGATGTACCAAACGTTCCAGTTCCTGTTTATTTTCCAGTTTCATCTTCCGAATCCTCCTGTTTTTGCAGCGGGACGGTCTGTTTGCTGATCTGCAGCTTCGCCTGTTCCAGTTCCTTCTGGCAGGCTGCCGCCAGTTCCATGCCCTGTGCATACAGCTGCACTGCCTCTTCCAAAGGCAGACTGCTCTGCTCCAGCTTCTGCGTCAACTCCCGCAATTGTTTCATCTGTTCTTCCAATGCCATGCCTGTATTCCTCCAATGGTGTCCGCTTACGCTTTCACCTCAGCTGTAATTTCACCTTCTGCCAGCTGCACCCGCAGGATATCTCCGGGCTGCACCTGTTCCGCACGCCGTACCAGTTCTTCTCCCTGATATACCAGCGCATAGCCACGCCCCAGAATTTTCAGCGGACTGAGCATTTCCAGCTTTTCCGCCTGCTGCCGCAGCTGGTTCTCGTACCGTTCCAGCACCGCCGCACCGCCACGCACCAGGCGCCGGTACAGATGTTCCAGCGCCTGCTGTTCCATGGATTGCCGGTGTGCCGGAGATTGCAGGCGCAGCCGGTCGCAAAGACGTTCCAGCTCCTGCTGGC
>NZ_FR898083.1:0-33835 GCF_000437175.1 Ruminococcus sp. CAG:330
GAAACGGCGACTGCCTTAGGCGACCAGCCGCAGCCGCTGACGGAGCCGAACTTCGAAAAACTGACGGCACAGTACGGCAAGCTTTTGCTAGTAGATTCCAAGGAAAAGCTGCGGCGGTATGCCCGCCTGTATCCCACATTGGCATGCACCAAGTTTCCGATACGGCAGAAAAATGGCTATGTCTGGCTGCCGGAGCAACCAGTACGGCAATCAGCAAAAGCTGCCTCAGACGGCATCACCCTGCCGGAAATCCGCAGAGAACTGCTGTTGAAACAGTTGCAATTGCCGCCGGAAAAAATTGCTCTGGAACAGGTCTATCCCCTTTGCTATGAGGATATGGGATTTTTCTCTGAAAATGGGAGCCACCGCAAACGTGGTGAAGATTTTCTGAAAGAAGCACCGCAGCTGCTGCAGGATTATGAAGCACAGCATGGCAAAGTTCTCCGGGAACGGTACTCACCGGAGGAATGGGACTGGTTCCGGCAGGCTGCCGATTAACCCGAATCACAGCTATAGAAAAAACCGATACCAAGCGATACGATTTTCCCGTCTACCCCAATGCGGAAAGCTGTGGTATAATAGAAGGAGTATTATCGGCACAGCCTGCCGCAGAAAGGAACAAGCATTATGAAAATCGCATCACTGTTTGCAGAAAAAACGGTTTTTTCGTTTGAAATTTTCCCCCCGAAAAAGACCTCTCCCATTGAGACTGTCTACGACACGCTGGAGGCACTGCAGGATCTCCATCCGGACTTCATCAGCGTGACCTTCGGTGCCGGCGGAAGCGGCAACGGGGAGAACACCCTTGCCATTGCACGCCGCCTGAAAGAGCGTTACGGTGTGCTGCCCATGGCGCATCTGCCCTGCATCCACTATAACAAGGCACAGATCGACCAGATTCTGGAACAGTTTCAGGAGAACGGCATCGAGAACATTCTGGCGCTCCGTGGCGACCGGGTGGAGGGACTGACTCCCACCACGGATTTCAACCACGCAGCTGACCTCATCCGCTACATCCGCAGCAAGACCGGCAGCTTTGACATCGCCGGCGCATGTTATCCGGAGTGCCACCCCGAAGCGCCCAACATGGACACAGACATCCGCCACCTGAAAGAAAAGGTGGATGCCGGCGCAAGCCACCTCATCACCCAGCTGTTTTTCGACAACGATTCCTTCTACGACTTCCGGTATCGGGCAGCCCGTGCCGGCGTGAACGTGCCCATTGAGGCAGGCATCATGCCCGTCACCAACCGGAAGCAGATCGAGCGCATGGTCACCATGTGCGGTGCCAGCCTGCCCCGCAAGTTCACCAAGATGGTGCAGCGGTTCGAGGACAATCCCGACGCACTGCGGGATGCCGGCATTGCCTACGCCATTGACCAGATCGTGGATCTGGTGACCGACGGCGTGGACGGCATCCACCTGTACACCATGAACAACCCCTACGTGGCACGGAAGATCAGCGAAGCGGTGGGCGGCATCATCAAGGCGGCGACAAAATGCTGAGCATTTCCCTGAACCCCATCGACCAGCGGGAGGCGCTGCGGTACATGGGCTGTCCCGAAGCGCCGGACGACACGCTCCGTGCCGTTATGGAGCGCTGCGAGGCGCAGCTGCGCAAAACAGTGCACCCCGGCGTGGTGTTTCGGGTGCTGCCCCTGTGCCGGGAGGACGGCACACTTTCCGCCGGCGGTCTGGCGCTGACGGGGGAGGACATTGCAAAACTGCTGGAGAACTGTGACCGGGTGCTGCTCATGGCTGCCACCCTCTCCGGTGCAGCTGACCAGCTGATCCATCGGGCGGGCGTGTCGGATATGACCAGCTCTCTTGCCATGGATGCCCTCGCCAGCGCTGCCATTGAGCAGGTGTGCAACCGGGCGGAGGAGCACTTTCGGGAGCGCCTGCCGGACGTGTATTTCACATGGCGCTACAGCCCCGGCTACGGCGACCTGCCCCTGTCCCTCCAGCCTCAGATGCTCCAGCTGCTGGATGCGCAGAAGCATCTGGGGCTGACCGTCACGCCGGAGCACATTCTCATTCCCAGAAAATCGGTGACCGCCCTCATCGGGCTGTCGGCGCATCCGCTGAAAAAGGGCGCACGCGGCTGCGCCACCTGCCGGATGCGGGAAACCTGTGCGTTTCGCAAGGGCGGCGCACACTGCTGAATTTCACAGGCTATGCAAAGCCGTCAGGCAGGCTGCCTGTAAATAAAGGAGTCTTATTCATGGCATACGAAGTCGTACCCTATACAGAAGCAGATCTGGACGGCATGATCGCCGTCTGGAACGAAGTGGTGGAGGAAGGTATGGCGTTCCCCCAGATGGAAACACTGGATCATAAGACCGGCGTGGAATTTTTCGGAAAGCAGGACTTTGTGGGTGTGGCAAAGGTGGACGGCGAGGTTGCCGGACTGTATATCCTCCACCCCAACAACGTGGGCAGATGCGGCCACCACGCCAACGCCAGCTATGCCGTTTCCTCCCGCATGCGTGGAAAGAAGATCGGCGAGAGTCTGGTGCAGGACTGCCTGCACAGGGCAAAGGAGCTTGGCTACCGGCTGCTGATCTTCAATGCTGTGGTCAAGGGCAACGACCGTGCCATCCGCCTGTATGAGAAGCTGGGCTTCCGGAGGGTTGGCGCCATCCCCGGCGGATTCCTGCTGAAAACCGGCGAATATCAGGATATCTTTGTGTATTATCATACACTTTAAGAGCCTGTTTCGCATCTTTTTCCGCACATCTTTTCGGCAGATTTTGCCGGTGGCTGCGTCAAAAATCCTTGCCAGACACAAAGTATGCCTGCGGATTTTTTCCTTGTCACCGACAAAATCATGCTCGAAAATCCGCACAGAAAAAGATACGGAACAAGCTCTGAGTAATCGAGAGGAGTGGCTGCAATGACCGATACGATTTACACGCCGGAGCAGATTCAACAGATCCTGTTTCCCGTTTTTTTGCAGTATCCGGTGAAAAAGGCGATTCTGTTTGGCTCTTATGCCAAGGGAACTGCGGAAACGAAAAGTGACATTGATATTTTGGTGGACAGCGGGCTGAAAGGACTGGCTTTTTTCGGCTTGCTGGAGGATGTTGTCACTTCTCTGGAAAAAGAAGTGGATTTGCTGGATGTTTCGCAAATCACGCCGGATTCTGAAATTGACCGAGAAATCTTGAAAAGCGGTGTTGTAATTTATGAGAGCTCGTGTTCATAGGCGTCTATCTACGTCTTTTCGGCAAATTTTGTTGTATACTGCGTTAAAAATTCTTGCCATACGAAAGTATGCCTGCAAATTTTTGCCTTGTCTGCAAAAAAATTTGCTCGAAAATCCGCATATATTTCCTATGAACACAAGCTCTGAACGAGAAAGATAAGCAAGTGCTGCAAAAAATCTACCAGCATTTGACCGCAGTGCTGACCTATTGTGAAGCGTGTGATACACTTGAGAACCTGTCTTCACAAGCGTATCCACGTGTCTTTTCGGCAAATTTTGCTGCATCCTGCGTGAAAAATACTTGCCGGGCGACAGCCCGCCTGCGTATTTTTGCCTTGTCTGCAACAAAATTATGCTCGAAAATCCACATATATTTCTTGTGAAAACAGGTTCTGAGACGTTTCAGGAAAATTCCATGCGTGTGGAAGCCTGCGTGTTTAATTTGATGCAGATTGGAGAGCTTGCAAAGATTTCGCTGAGCGAGGAAGCCAAAGCGGAAATCAGAACGATTCCGTGGAAACAGCTTTACGGAATGCGGAATCGCATTGTACACGGTTATTCCGGCGTAGATATGCGGATTGTCTGGGATACCATTTCGTCGGACTTGTCGCAGCTTCGGCAGGAAATTGAACCACATCTAAATTGAAAGGACATCCCCTTATGCTTTCTTCCCTATTTCCCCATCGTAACTTCATTCGTCTGGACGGCGGTATGGGCTCCATGCTGCAAAAGGGCGGTATGCCCGTGGGCGCACTGCCGGAGGTGTACAACATCACCGAGCCGGAGCGTATCATCGGCGTGCAGAAACAGTTCGTCGCCGTTGGGTCGGACGTGATCTATGCCAACACCTTCGGCGCAAACCGCCACAAAATGGCGAAGTCCGGCTATTCCGTACAGGAGCTGATCGCCGCCGGCATTGCCTGCGCCCGCAAGGCGTGCGAGGGCACACAGACTAAGGTGGCGCTGGACATCGGTCCCATCGGACAGCTGCTGGAACCGCTGGGCACGCTGACGTTCGAGGAGGCATACGACATCTTTCGGGAGGAGATCCTCGCCGGACAGGATGCTGACCTCATCGTCATCGAAACCATGACCGACCTGTACGAAACCAAGGCGGCGCTGCTGGCGGCAAAGGAGAACTCCGGCAAGCCGGTGATCTGCACCATGACCTTCGAGCCGAACCTCCGGACGTTTACAGGCTGTACCGTAGCATCCGCCGCCATGACGCTGGAGGGACTGGGGGCAGATGCCGTTGGCGTGAACTGTTCCCTCGGGCCGGATGAGCTGTATCCCATTGTGGAGGAGATGGCGAAGTGGACGACGCTGCCGCTGGTGGTAAAGCCCAACGCCGGACTGCCCGATCCGGTCACCGGCGAATATCTGGTGGATCCGGCGGAATTTGCCAATGCCGTGGTGAAATTTGCGCAGCTGGGCGTGACGGTCTACGGCGGATGCTGCGGTACTACGCCGGCGCACATCAGGGCAGCCTATGACCTGCTGGAACAGACGGAGATCGCAAAGCGGGAGAACATTCAGATTCCTGCGGCGGTCTGCTCCGCTTCGGAGGTGGTGCTGATTGACCAGCCCCGCATCATCGGCGAGCGCATCAACCCTACAGGCAAAAAGCGCTTCAAGGCGGCGCTTCAGGCGAACGACATGGACTACATCCTCGATCAGGCAGTGCAGCAGGTGGATGCCGGCGCAGATCTGCTGGACGTGAACGTGGGTATGCCGGGCATTGACGAGAAGGGTATGATGATCCGCACCGTCAAGGCGCTCCAGTCCATCGGCGGAACCCCGCTTCAGCTGGATTCCACCATTCCGGCAGTCATGGAGGCAGCACTGCGGGTGTACAACGGCAAGCCCATTGTCAACTCCGTCAACGGCGAGGAGGCATCTCTTCAGAACATCCTGCCGCTGGTCAAGAAATACGGTGCGGCAGTGGTGGGACTGACGCTGGACGAAAACGGCATCCCCAAAAAGGCAGCCGACCGCTTCGCCATTGCCAAGCGGATTCTGGAACGTGCCATGGCGCTGGGCATCCCGCGGCAGGACGTGTACATCGACTGCCTGACGCTGACTGCCTCGGCGGAGCAGGACGGCGCAAAGGAGACGCTGGAGGCTGTCCATCGGGTCAAGACAGAGCTGGGGCTCAAAACTGTGCTGGGCGTGTCCAACATCTCCTTTGGTCTGCCGAACCGTGAGGCAGTGACACGGACGTTCCTCACCATGGCGCTGGAAAACGGGCTGGATCTGCCCATCATCAACCCCAACATTGCCTCTATGGCGGAGGCAGTGCGGGCGTTCCGGCTGCTGTGCGGCTTCGATGAGAACTGCGCTGCCTTTGTGGAGGCATACGCCAACATGCCCGCACCCACTGCTTCCGCTGCCCCCACGCCGTCGGCAAAGGCATCGCCGGCAGAGAAAAAGCCGGAGACGCTGGATCTGCCCTATGCCATGTCCCACGGACTCAAGAGCGAGGGCGCCAAGATCACGGCGCAGCTGCTGGAGACCACAGACCCCATGGTGGTGGTGAACGAGATGCTGATTCCGGCGCTGGACAGTGCCGGCAAGCTCTTCGAGCAGGGAAAGATCTTCCTGCCCCAGCTGATTCAGACGGCAGGCGTGGCGCAGGCGGCGTTTGAGGTCATCAAGACCACGCTTATCCAGCGGGACGCTGCGCCGGTGAGCCGTGGGGAAGTGGTGCTCGCCACCGTCAAGGGCGACATCCACGACATCGGCAAGAACATCGTCCGTGTGCTGCTGGAAAACTACGGCTATACCGTGCTGGATCTGGGCAAGGATGTGCCGTGCCAGCTGGTGGCGGATACGGCAAAGGAGCATAACGTGAAGCTGGTGGGACTCTCCGCCCTGATGACCACCACGCTGGGCGCAATGGAGGAGACCATCCAGCTGGTCAAGGCAGCGTGTCCCGACTGCAAGGTCGTTGTGGGCGGTGCTGTGCTGACAGCGGATTACGCCGAGAAGATCGGCGCCGACTTCTACGCCAAGGATGCCATGGAAACCGTGGCAGTGGCAAAGCAGGTCGTGGGATAATCCGGGGCGATGACAGCGGTTATCAGTCAAGGCGAAGATGACAGAAATTTGCCTCCCCTGAAAGGGGAGGGGGACCGCCGATAGGCGGTGGAGAGGTCATTTTGTGAAATCTTTTTATTATGTTTTTAGTATAAGTGGAGACCCCTCAGTCAGTGCTACGCACTGCCAGCTCCCCTTTCAGGGGAGCCTCACTCGGCAAACTTCATATTTTTGAAAATTGATTTGCGTATGAAAGAGGAGGAAGACCGCTGGCAGGCGGTGGAGAGATTTTTGTGAAACCGTTTTCGCATGTTTTTTGTAGGGACACGGTGTGCCGTGTCCGACGGAACGGGATGACAGAAATTTGCCTCCCCTGAAAGGGGAGGGGGGCGGCGAAGCCGCTCGGAGGGGTCAATTCCGTTACAAAATCAAGACAAAGAAAAATTGCAGTGTTAAAACCTCAAAAGACACCGACATCCAAAAAACACCGGGAGGTAATTATGGAAACAGATTCGAAGCAGGACACCGTACCGCAGGAGGACCTGCAGGAAGAGTACACCGAGGAACTGGAAGAGGAGCGGAAGCTCAAAAAGTGGGATCTTGTCAACAAACAGTGGGCAGCGACGGCGATCTTCAGCGGCGTGGTGCTGCTGCTGGTGGCGTTCCTGTTCATCCGCCACGAGATCTTCACCGGATTTCTCTCCTATGTTTTGGGCGTGCTCCGTCCCATCACCATCGGGCTGGTCATCGCCTTTGTGCTGTACCGCCCCACCTGTCAAATTGAGAAACTGCTGCAAAAGGCGCAGAAAAAGTTTCCGAAGTTTCCGGCAGGTGTGATTGCCGTGTTCTGCGCTTACTTTCTCATGCTGCTGCTGCTGAGCGGTGTGATCTGGATCATTGTGCCGCAGTTTGCGAACAGCATCCGGGACTTCTCCGACAACATTCTCATTTACTATAGCAATGCGATGAAGTTCCTCAACAGCAACCGTGGGGAACAGATCTTCCGGTTCTTACAGGAAAACGGCTTCGACCCCGCCTCGCTGCGCACCAAGCTGACCAGCCTCACCAGCTACATTCCCGATGCGCTGGGCACGCTGGGCACATTGGCAAGCGGTCTGATCGGCGGTTTCATTGACTTCTTCATCGGTCTGATCTTCTCTGTCTATGTCCTTGCCGGCAAGAATAAGCTCCGCAGGCAGGGCAAGCGCATCCTCCGGCACTTCCTGCCGAAAAAGCACTACCAGCGCCTGTCCCACTACGGCCGCCTGACATTCAACACCTTCTCCAACTTTGTCAGCGGACAGCTGTCGGACGCCTTCATTCTGGGCGTGCTGATCTTCTGCGTCATGACCATCGGCGGACTGGAATACCCCATGATGATCGCTGTTATCATCGGCATCACCAACATGATTCCCTACGTCGGCCCCTGGATGGGAACGATTCCCTGCGCCCTCATTCTGCTGATGGTGAACCCCATTCATGCGGTGGCGTTTGTCATCATCGTCATCATTGCACAGCAGGTGGACAGCAACCTGATCTACCCCCGTGTGGTGGGAACGTCTGTGGGACTGCCTGCCATCTGGGTGCTGTTCGCCATCACCGTGGGCGGCGGTCTGTTCGGCGTCGTCGGCATGATTTTCGGTGTGCCGGTAATGTCCATCATCTACACCGTCATTCGGGAAAAGACCATGGGCGACACACCGGAACCGCCCGGCAAGCCCGCCGAAAAAAAGCGCCAGCGGTTTTCCGGCTCGCTCCGGAAGCTGCGGGAGAAAATGCAGCGTGAAAAGAAATCCTAAGAGCTTGTGAGGGAAACTCCCATATCCCAATCGAAAAACTACCAGAAGACCATGTACGCCTGCTTCATCGGCTATATTGTGCAGGCGGCGGTCTTTCCGGTGCTGCTGCTGGCGGGAATGCTGCTGCTCTCCCGGCAGAAACCTGTAAAATCGTGAACCTAAGGAACGGTGCTGCCGTTCCTTTTTTTGCGGGCAGTGATGTCTGGTGCGGCAGGGGATACATTGTAGGGACACGGCGTGCCGTGTCCGCAAAAACCGGGATTGCTTTTGGATGTGACATGTTGAAAAGCAACGCTTATCCATGTATCGCAGTGATATTGACCGTGGAAAAGAATCGGACACGGCACGCCGTGTCCCTACAGAAATGAACTTTCCACAGAATTTGACTGTTTCGCCCTGTCAGAGCATTCCTCATTCCGGATTTCGGTTTTTGTGGAAAACCCATTGCAAAGCCGCAGATTTCATGCTATAATAGTACATATATTCCGGACAAATTCCCGTGCAGCTGTGCACTCGAACCGTCCGATCACTTTTGAAAGGAAGCTTTTTCTCATGGATGTCACCACATTTCCGCTTTCATTTTCCTGCCATCTGATTTTTAGTCTGATCGCAGGCTGTTTTTTCCTGCTGCAATATCTGCGACTGCGCCGGCCGTACCAGCTGGTGCTGACCATCGCCATTCCCGCCTCGCTGCTCATCTATCTGGGCAGACTCATGGAGCATCTGGGACAGACCGGCGCCGCCGATTTCTTTAACGGAAAGCCCTGGTTTCACACCATCGGTGCGCTGGAAGCTGTTCTGCTGCTGGGGGCGCTGGCGCTCTCCATCCTCGCCAAGGTTCGCCGGAAAAAGGACGGACAGGACGATGCGGACGACCAGCCGAAAGAGGATGCCGCATGAAACTCGTTGTCACAGACGGCACCACCCTCTCCGGCGGCGGCGTTTCGCTGGAGCGCTTCTCCCGGTACGCACAGGTGACGGTCTACGACCTGACCCCGCCGGAACAGCTGGCGGAGCGCATCGCCGATGCGGATGCGGTGCTGTGCAATAAGACCCCCATTCCCGCTGCGGTCTTCGACCAGTGCCCGAAGCTGCGCTATATCGGAGAGTGCGCCACGGGCTACAACAACATCGACATTGCCGCAGCGAAGGCGCACGGCGTGACCGTCTGCAACGTGGCGGGCTATTCCACCGATGCTGTGGCGCAGCACACCTTTGCCCTGATCCTCCACGATTACAGCCGTGTGGCACAGTATGACGCTGCTGTCCGGCAGGGGGCGTGGAAACAGGCAAAGACCTTCTGCATCATGCCCTATCCCATGCAGGAACTCGCCGGAAAAAAGCTGGCAGTGGTGGGATACGGCAGCATCGGCAGAAAAGTCGCTGCCATTGGCGCAGCGTTCGGCATGGAGGTGCTGGTCGCCACACGCACCCAACCCCAAAACTGCCCCTATCCGCTGGTATCGCTGGACGAGGCGTTCCGGCAGGCGGACATTCTCACCCTGCACACGCCCCTGACAGAACAGACTGCCGGCATGGTCAGCGCCGCACGGCTGCGCACCATGAAGCCGACGGCGCTGCTGGTGAATACGGCACGAGGCGGACTGGTGAGAGAGGACGATCTGGCGCAGGCGCTGAAGGACGGCACCATTGCCGGCGCAGCGCTGGACGTGCTGACGGAAGAGCCCATGGGGGACACACCGCTGGCAGATCTGCCCAATTGCACCATAACCCCGCATACCGCATGGACACCGCTGGAAACCAGACAGCGCCTGCTGGCGCTTGCCGAGGAAAACCTCCGGTGTTATCTGGCCGGAACCCCGCAGAATGTGATTACTGCCCCGTAAGGAGAATATGATACGATGATTGATGTTGCCAAGAAAAAACGAATCGTGCTGAAGCTGGGCACCTCCACGCTGACGCACAAGACCGGAAAACTGAACATCCGCCGGATGACCAATCTGGTACGGATTCTGTCCGACCTCCACAACGCCGGTAAGGAGCTGCTGCTGGTTTCCTCCGGCGCTGTGGGAATGGGCGTGGGCAAGCTGAACCTGCCGGAGCGCCCCAAGGACACGCCCTCCAAACAGGCTGCTGCTGCCGTGGGACAGTGCGAACTGATGCACATTTACGACGACATGTTTTCCAAATATAATGTTACCGTGGCACAGATTTTGCTGACACGTGCCACCCTGACCAACGAGCGTCTGCCCCACGTACAGAACACCATTGGCAGACTGCTGGAAATGGGCGTGATTCCCATTGTCAACGAAAACGACACCGTCGCCATTGATGAGCTGGAACTGGAAATCGGCGAAAACGACTCCCTTTCCGCTACGGTTGCTGCCGCAGTGGGAGCAGATCTGCTGATTATCCTGTCCGACATCAACGGACTATACTCTGCTGATCCCCGCACCGATGCCAATGCACAGGTCATTCGGGAAGTCCGGAAAATCGATGCCCGCATTGAACAGATGGCAGGCGGTGCCGGTTCGGCACTGGGTAGCGGCGGAATGGCGACCAAGATCAATGCCGCAAAAATTGCCACCGAAGCCGGCGTGGATATGGTCATCATGAACGGCAGAGATCCGGAACAGCTGTACGCACTGTTTGACGGCGAACCGGTGGGAACGCATTTTATGGCGGAATGAGTTTATCACACGAAACCCGCAGGTTATTACATCAATAGAGTTTTTTGCTCCAGCAATTTTTTCAAAAATGCTGGCGAGGTTCAGGGCGAGGAGCCCTGATCGCTGTCCGCAGACAGCGAAACGCCCCGTGCCATGCTTCCGGCACACGGAGAAAAGGGTGAGAAAATCGACAGATTTTCGAGGGGAAGCGAACAAGACCGCTTCCCCTGTTTCCCCTTTGAAAAAGCAAGGGTTGAGAAATGTTCCGGTGGAATATTTCTCACGAGATGCTTAAAATAGAACTTGGTGCAGTATCAACATGGACAGCATTTTTAGAAAAATTGCTGCACCAAAAAATCTTCTCATCCACCTTTATCATCTGAAAAGGAGCACACCCATGAACGCCTTACTGACCTACCGCCGTCTAACAGAAGCAGACATCCCCACATTTGTGGCAATGCGAATCACGCAGCTGAAAGAAGAAGGGGCAAAGTCCGATCTGGACTTGACGCCGGCACTGACGGCATACTACCAGAAGCATCTGGCAGACGGCACGTTTGTATCGTGGCTGGCGGTGGACGGAGAACGCATTATCGGGACAAGCGGCATGTCCTTTGTGGAAAAACCGCCGTACTACAGCAATCCCACCGGAAAAATCGGATTGCTGTCCAGTATGTACACGAATCCCACCTATCGCAGACAAGGCATTGCCCGAAAACTGCTGGATCATGTGGTGGAAGAAGCCAGAACCTATGGCTGCGGAGCCGTTTGGATCACTGCGTCTGAAATGGGTGTGCTGTTATACACCGCATATGGATTCGAGAAAAACGGGCGGTTTTTGCAGTACCCGCTGTCATGAAAGAAATCATTAGAGAACGCTTCCGTGTAAAACATCCCACTGGGATGTTTTACAGAGTTGCCAATATAAAAAGGGCAGCCAGGGAAAGCGGTCGTGTTCGCTTTCCCTCGAAAATCTGTCGATTTTCTCACCCTTTTCTTCGTGCGCCAAAAGCACGGCGCAGAGGTTTCGCTGTCTGCGGACAGCGACCAGGGCTTCTCGCCCTGGACCTCGGCAGCATTTTTTTCAAAAAATTGCTGCACCAAAAAAATCTTCTTTGAATCGTCAATCCCACTTTTTATCATTCGGAAAGGAGCACACCCATGAATTACGCTGAAACCCTTGGTGTCAAGGCAAAAGCTGTGGAATCTGCCATTGCCACCGCTGCACCGCAGGTGAAAAACAATGCCCTCGCTGCCATTGCCGATGCCCTGCTGGCAAGACAGGAGGAGATCCTCGCTGCCAACGCCAAAGACTTGGAGGCTGCCGTCCAGAACCACATGACAGAATCGCTGCAGGACCGCCTGCGGCTGACCCCTGCCCGCATTTCCGGCATGGCAAACGCTGCCCGCCAGCTGATCGCCGCCGAAGATCCCATTGGCTCTGTGGACAGCGGCTCTGTCCGCCCCAACGGACTGCAAATCCTCAAGACCCGTGTGCCGCTGGGTGTCATCGGCATTATCTTTGAATCCCGCCCCAACGTCACCGTAGACGCTGCCACCCTCTGCCTGAAAGCCGGAAACGTGGTCATTCTCCGTGGCGGCAAGGAGGCGATTCACTCCAATACCGCACTGGCGCAGATCATGCGGGACGCTGTGGAAACTGCCGGACTTCCCAAAGACATCATCCAGCTGGTGGAGGACACTTCCCGTGAAACTGCTGCCGATATGATGCACCTCACCGGCTATCTGGATGTGCTGATTCCCCGCGGCGGTGCCGGACTGATTCAGGCAGTGCTGCGCCAGTCCACCGTGCCGGTCATTGAAACCGGTGCCGGAAACTGCCACGTCTACGTAGACCGCTGCCTGCACGGCGAAGCGGATTATGAAATGGCTGTCCGCATCATCGACAACGCCAAGACCCAGCGCCCCTCGGTCTGCAATGCCATTGAGGGACTTGTGGTGCACAAGGACGTTGCAGCGGAGATTCTGCCCCGTGTGCAGGAGGCGTTCCGTGCCCACGATGTGACGATTTACGGCGACGAACAGACACGGAAGATTCTGGGCGATGCCGTTCAGCCGGTGACGGAAGAACTGTATGACACAGAATTCAACGACTACAAAATTACCGTAAAAGTGGCGGACAGTCTGGACGACGCCATAGCGCACATCGCCAAGTACAGCACCAAGCACTCCGAGTGCATCATCACCCGTGATCTGGACGCAGCGCAGAAATTCCAGCGCACCGTGGATGCCGCTGTTGTCTACGTCAACGCCTCCACACGGTTCACCGACGGCGGGGAATTCGGCTATGGCGCAGAGATCGGCATCTCCACCCAGAAGCTCCACGCAAGAGGCCCCATGGGACTGCACGAGCTGACCACGGTGAAGTATCTGGTCAGCGGCAACGGACAGATTCGGGAGTAAGGGATGCTGTCAGTCTTTTGTTGTATTGCCTGTGCGGTGCTGGTGATTTTAGATGTCACCGGAAAGCTGCATCCGGAGCGCACTCGCTCGCAGGTGCTGCTGCACCTGTTTTCTCTGGTGGGAGTGCTGGTTCCGCTGGTGGCGACGCTTCTGGTTCCATGGTTCGTTGACGATCTGGAAACGCTGCGGATGGTGCGGTATCTGTACACGCTGCCCTATGCGCTGTCGTTCGTGTCCAATCTGGCGAGCTTGCTCTGTGCTGCCACGTGGGCGTATACCATGGTGCGCATATGCAGCTGTGTCCCCATTGCCAAGACCGGCAGCGACCGGAAACAGGCGGCGAAGCAGCAGCTGACCATGCTGTGGCTCTCCCTGCCGTTTTTCCTGCTGATGCTGGTTTCCGGTGTCATTCTGCTGGTCAGTACGCTCAGTGTCTGGTGGATGGCGGCGCTGATGGCGGTGCTGCTCTGCATCGTCTTTCTGCCGGCGATCGTTGCCGCCGCTGTGCTCCTGGGCGGACTCACCCTGATGATGGCGCTGCCCCTGCTGGTGCAGTTCATCGCCCTGCTGATTCCCTATGTCATGGGCGTTGTCTACGGCAACCGTTACCTCATCGCCTGTGCGCCCTGTCTGGGCTGGAAAAAGCCGTTTCGCATCGTCTTGCAGGTGCTGATGTTCCTGCCGTGGATTCGCTGGATCGTGACGCTGATCGTCATGTCGAAGATGCAGAACGTGAAATGAGGATCACCAAAAACGCCCCGGCAATTCGTTTGCCGAGGCGTTTCTTTTTGTCATATGGATTTGCTGCGGTTATCCCACAGCGCCGTCTGTGCCGATCTGGTTCAGTGCTTCCTGATATTCCTCCAGTGACATGGTGTCCTGCGCATCTGTCACATGGGGACTTTCTTTCTGGTAGGCGTAGCTGGAGAGGGGCTTTTGCACAATGCGGAAGCAGCCCTCGCCGGCGGAGAAATCGTAGTAGCCGTAGGCGATCTGGGATTCTCCCGTCAGCTGTCCCTGATAGCACACCGTTTCTGCCAGCGTGTTGCCCTCGGTGAGGGTGTACTGGGTGATGTTCTGGGTGTCCATATAGCAGCCGCTGGTAAAGAACCCGTTCTCCGAGTCGGAGCCGTACAGCAGCGTGTGCGAGCCGCTGGCATCGCCCTCCACCTGTACGGGATTCTTGTCGGCGTCTGTCGTCCAGACGCAGAAGGTGTACTCCGCCTCGTTGTAGCCCGTCCGGACGATCAGCTCCGGCGAACCGTCCTTGTCCATGTCGTACAGGGCGTAGGTGGGTTCCGGCAGGGAATCGTCCTGTGCGCTGTCGGACTGGTACTGTTCCAGATAGTACTGGATGACGTTCCGGTAGGGGTCGCTGTCCGCAGCGGAGAACTCCAGCGCCGGCGCATCGGTGAATTGCTGGGCAGTTGCCGGCTGTGTGGTGCTGGCAGGGCCGGCGGTGTGGTCGATCTTGCCGCATCCGCTGAGAAGCAGGGCGCAGACCAGTGCGCCGGAAAAGGCATATCGTTTCATGAAAAAGACCTCCTGTTCACAAGAAGCGCATCCCAAATCATAGCGGGGCTCATTCCACCGGTTTCCGCACCACGCTTCCCGCCGGAAACGCCGTTTCACAGGCAATGGAGCATTGCATCATGGCGTGGTTGGCGGTTTCGATGATTTCGCCGGCATCGTTTTGCAGTGCCTGCGCCGCCACCGTCACCGGCGGCTGTCCGGGAGCGACGATCTCCAGCGTATCTCCGGCAAAAAAACGGTTGCGCTGGGTGAGGTACAGTCTGCCGTCCTTCCAGCTGTCTACGACGGCGACCACGTCGCAGTTCCGGACATAGCTGCTGTTCTGGTAGCGCTGGGCGGCGTTCTCTCTGCCGTAGAAGAAGCCGGTGCAGTACTCCCGGTGGCTGACCTGTACCACCTCGTCCAGCGCCCACTGGGGTGCCGGCTCACCAGCCTTAGCGGCATCCAGCGCCGCACGGTACGCATTCGTGACAATTGCCACATAATAGGCGGACTTGTTCCGCCCCTCGATTTTCAGGCTGTCCACGCCTGCCGCCAGCAGCTCCTGCAAATGGCCGATCATGCACAGGTCTTTGGCGTTGAAGATGTACGTGCCCTCGTCCGTCTCCTCCACGGGGAAATACTGCCCCGGGCGGGTGGACTCCATGAGATGGTAGTTCCAGCGGCAGGGCTGGGCGCATGCGCCACGGTTGGCATCCCGTCCGGTGAGATAGGCGGACAGCAGACACCGTCCCGAAAAGGACATGCACATGGCACCGTGGACAAAGACCTCCAGCTCCATATCCGCCGGAATTTTCGCCCGAATCCCGGCGATCTCCTCCAGCGACAGCTCCCGTGCCAGCACCGCACGGGTCACGCCCATGTCATACAGAGCCCGGCAGGTGCCGTAGTTGACAATGCCCGTCTGGGTGGACATGTGAATCTCCATGTCCGGCGCAAGCTTCCGTGCCATTGCCAGAAGCCCCAGATCCGCCAGAATCAGCGCATCTGCGCCCGCCTCCTGTGCCTCCCGCAGAAACTGCGGGAACGTGGGGATCTCCTCGTTGCGGGGGAGGGTGTTGCAGGTGAGATAGACCGGCTTTCCGTACTGGTGCGCCAGCGCCACTGCCTCGTGCAGCTGCGCCTCGCTGTGGAAATTGCTGGCGGCTGCACGCATGCTGAAGCTCTCCCGCCCCAGATACACCGCATCTGCGCCGTAATCCAGCGCCGCACGGAGCCGTTCCAGATCGCCGGCAGGTGCCAGCAGCTCCGGCTTATTCTTGTGTATCATCGCTGCCCTCCGTTTCGCCGACGTCCTCGCTGCCGTCAGAAGCACTGTCTCCGTCCTCTCCGGCGGCCTTGCGCTGTGCCTCCACTTCCTTCTGGTTTGCCTCGTGCTGTTCCAGCGTGGAGGCAAAGTACGTCTCCTTGGTGTCCACATTGGAGTAGAAGTAATAGTAGCTGGTGTCCGCCGGATAGAGCGCTGCGTAGATCGCCTCGCTGCCCGGATTGTCGATGGCGCCGGCAGGCAGTCCCGTGCACACATAGGTGTCATAGGAGTCGAACAGCGTCTGATTATAGTCCTCGCTGTGGGGCTTGATGACCTCCTCCACGTACTTGGTGGTGGGGTCGGACTGGAGCAGCTGGTATTCTGCGGAGTGGTTCAGCCGGTTCCAGAAGACCGACGAGATGTTCGCCATCTGGTCAACGGAGCCTGCCTCCGCCTGAATCATGGAGGCGAGGGTGATAACGTCGTCCAGCGAGATGTTCAGCGCTGCCATGCGGTCGTAATACTCCTGCGGAATCTTGCTGTTGAAGTTTTCCAGAATCTTCTGGCACACCAGCTCCACGTCCATCTCCTGATAGAACGTGTAGGTGTCCGGGAAGAGATAGCCCTCCATCTTATAGAACTTCTCGTCCTGGAAGCTGGGCATATGGGATTCATACGCCAGCCCGAAAGAGGGATCGTTGTTGAAGTAGTTCAGGAAAGCGTCGGCATCGCAGACGTTGTTCTCCTCCAGCAGGTCTGCCGCATCGCACAGGCGAATGCCCTCCGGGAAGGTAATGGATACCGACAGGGAGCTGTCCATGGGGTCGCTGACCAGTTCACTGAGGATGGTTTCATACGCCATGTCCGGACGAAGCTCGTGGTCGCCGGGCTTGATGTCCTTGTCCTTGTTGCTCATGCCGGCAATAAAGACAAAGAAGCTGGGCTTGGAAATGATGTCCTCTTTCTGGAGCGTCTCCGCAATGTCGTTCATGGAAGCACCCTGGGGAATGGTGACGATCTTGGTGGTGCTGTCGCTGTTGATGCCCAGCAGATCTCTGCCGTAGACGATGAGCAGGGTGGAGAGCAGGACAGACACGGCGATGATGACAATAGTCATGACCAGCGCACTGATGACACGGTGGGGCTTGCGTTTCCGGCTGGTGCGGACGGCAGCGCTGCTGCTGCGGGTGCCGGGCTGGCTCTCGCCCTCCAGATCCTCGTACAGCGGGTCAGCGGGTTCCGCCGGCTCCGGCGCTGCGGTGTGCCGTGTGCCGGGGAACTCCTGCGAAGCGGCAGGGCTGCGGAAGCTCCGGCTGGGCTGTGCCGCCGTCCGGGGGGCAGCCGGCTCCGGTTTTGCCGGCGCCGGTGCAGGCTCTGCTGCCGGTGAGGCAGGGCGTGTCTGGGGTGCTGCGGCACGGGAAGCCGGCGCCGGATTGGGATTGGGTGCCGGCTGTGGGGTGCGTGGTGCGGCGGGCTGCGGTTCCGGCGCTGCCGGACGCTGTGCCGTTTCCCGCAGGATCTGGTTCAACAGCGCATCACGGTTCATATCATTCTGATCCATTCCATACCTCCAGCGGATATTCAGTGGCGAGCCCGTCCAGACGCAGGTCTGTGGGTTCGGCGGGGACTTGGAGCACCACAAAGGGCGAGAGAGCGAAGCCGATCTTGCGCACAAACGGATACGCCGCCAGGAAGCGGTCGTAATAGCCTGCGCCGTAGCCCAGTCTGCCGCCCTCGTGGTCGAAGGCGAGTCCGGGCACCAGACACAGCGGGAACAGTCCCGGCCCCGGAATGACCTCCGGCATCGCCGGCGAGGGTTCCAGTACGCCGTAAGTGCCGGACTTCAGTTGTTCCTCCATGGGACGCTCCGGCGAGAGCAGATGAAACGCCATGCGGCGCTCCGGCAGGCAGCGGGGGACGGCAACGGTCTTGCCGTCTTTCAGCGCCTGCTGCAAAATGGGCAGGGTGTCCGGCTCCTGCGGCAGCGACACGAAGCAGAACAGCTGCCCGCAGCGCCGATATTCGGCACTTTCCAGAAAGCGTTTGCAGGCACGGCTTTCCAGAAGTTTCTTTTCCATGGGAAACATGGCCTGCCGCTTTTGGCGCATTTCCGCACGGAGCTGCTGCTTTGCAGCGGCGATCTCAGTCACAGAGGATCGAGGCACGGATCTGTGCCTGTGTTTCTGCGCCGGCGAGAGCGCCGACCAGTGCCAGACCAAAGTCCACGGCAACGCCTGCACCTCGTGCCGTGATGATCTTGCCGTCTGTGACAACGCCGGTGCTGCCGATCTGTGCGCCGGTGAGTTCCTTTTCAAAGCCGGTGTAGCAGACCGCTGTCTTTCCCTTGAGCAGTCCCTTGTGTCCCAGAATGGACGGTGCGGCACAGATGGCGCCGATCCAGCGGTCGTTGGCGGTGCAGTAGTCGATGGCTGCCTGTACCGCCGGAGATGCCTCCTCGTTCAGCGTGCCCGGCATGCCGCCCGGCAGAACGATCATCTCCATATCTGCGCCGATGTTCAGCTCCTCAGCGGTGATGTCTGCGGTCAACGGAATGCCGTGAGAGCCGGTGACGGTCTTGCCGGTGACGCCGACGGTGGTCACGTCCAGCTTGGCACGGCGGAGCATGTCCACCGGTGCGAGGGCTTCTACTTCCTCAAATCCGTTTGCAAGAAAAACATAGATCATGATAACCTTTCCTTTCGTGTTCAGTGCTTGTTCTGTGTCTTTTTATGGATGGGAAAAAGATGCGAAACAAGCTTTATAGGAGCCGTTCCGGTGTCCGGCAGGTCGCCGTCCACTTTTCCAGCAGCAGCGCCGGATGGTAGGACAGCTTGGACTTGCGCAGCCCCGGAATGCCCAGATCCTCTTCTCGGTTCAGGTAGGCGTAATCCTGCGCAAAATGGGCGGCAAACTGCTGCGCCATGGCGGGATATGCGCCGTGATATTGGATGTCTGCCTTTTCGATGTGTACGCCAAAGACGCTGCGGCTGATGGGTTCGCCGATGGAGAACGCCGCCAGCTTTCCGGCGATGCGCAGCACACCGCCCTTCAGCCCCAGCGCCGCAAAGTTGGTGAAAAAGGTGTGGATGGCGAACTGCTCCGCCACGCTGGAGGCATCGGTGTAGCCGTCCCGCTGGTTGTAGCTGTTGGCGGCGAAGGCGATGCACTCGTCAAAATCGGCGGGCTTCATCTCCGAGAACACAGCGCCATACTTGGCGAACTGTGCGATGTGATTGCGCTTTTTGTGGTATTTCTTTCCGGACAGGGCGATAAATTCCCGTGTGTCATAGAGGTAGTCGGCGCTGTCCCGCTGGTTTTCCAGGGTGAAGCAGCCGGGGAAGCACGCCTCCAGACGGGAGAGCGTCTGCGCCGTCAGACCGCCGATGACCAGCGGCTGATGCAGCGCCGCCGCAACCTCTGCCATTGCCCGCACCGCCCTGGCGAGATCGCCGGAGCCGGCGGGGAAGGTGAAGTGCGGTGCGCCGTCCTCCGTGTCAAAGGCGCAGATCAGATAGAAATCGTCCAGCCGGGCAATGCGGGAGTCCGCCGCACGCCGCCACGCCAGATTGTTGGCGAAGCTGTATTCGCAGCCCATGAACTGGGACTGTTCCAGTGCGTGCTGCACCCACGGACGGTCGGCAAGGGTGAGTTCGTGAAAACTCAGCATCCCAGCACCTCCCGAATCGTCTGCCGCAGGCTGTCCCGAATTTGCGGGATGGGATAGAGCCGGCTGCCGTCCGAACAGGGGATGCAGTGCCAGCCCAGCTTCTCGCCGGCATACGCCGCCGCTTTGGTGCACTGCACCAGATAGGCGAGGTCTGCCTCGTGGATGTCCTTTTTCGAGGCATCCCCGTGGTAGCGCTTGACGAGAAGCTGCTGGGAAAGCTCCAGCGGCAGCGACAGAAACAGCACCAGATCCGGCCGGGGAAGTCCCAGCTTGTCATATTCGTAGTCCTCCAGCCATGCCAGATAGCTGTCCCACTGTTCCGGCGGCAGCTTGCTCATCTGGTGGATGGCGTTGGAGGTGGTATAGCGGCTGGCGAGCACCCATTCGCCGCTGCGGTAGTTCTGCTCCCAGTCCAGTTTGTAATTGGCGTAGCGGTCTGTGGCGTAGAAGCTGGAGGCGGCATAGGCGTTCACGCCGCCGGGGGTGCTGGAGAAGTCGCCCTGAAGATACATCTTGACCAGCGCTGCCGAGGGCTTGTCGTACATGGGAAAGCTGATGGCTTTCACGGGCTTTCCCTCGCTCCGCAGCAGCTGCTGCAATTCCTGAAACTGGGTGGACTTTCCGCAGCCGTCCAGTCCGTCCAGCACGATGAGTTTCCCCTTATCCATGGCGTATCACCTCAAATTTTTCCCGGACTTCTCTGGCTTTTCCGCAGCTCATCTTGCCCTCGGTACATCCGCCGCAGCAGCAGGACGGGCCTGCGCTGGTGAAGAGGGCGGGGGCAGTCTGGCAGCAGAGCCGGAGCATCTCCGTGGCAACAGCACGGATCTCCCACTGCGCCCGGTTGCAGCAGCGGAGCCGGAAGAAGTTCCGCAGACTGCGGACATTCATGGTCAGGATCATCTTGGTTTCACAGGCGTTGGGGAGCACATAGCGTGCATCCTCGATGGCCTTTTTCTCCGCCTTGGTGCGGGCGGTCTTTTCCGGCAGTCCCTGCGCCAGAAATTCCGGCACGTACTTTGCGGCGAGGGCATCTGCCAGCCGGTTGTAGCTGTCGATGGCCTGCTGCATGACGTTCTGGTAGTCCGCCAGAAGCGCCGGATCGGCGGCAATGGCGGGGGGCGTGATATAGACAAATGGATCCTGCCGCACATAGCGCTGGCTCTGGACAGAATAGGAGGCGATCCGGTGACGGGTCACCTGCGCCAGAAACGAGCGGGACACGCCCTCGATGCCGAAGGTAAAGGTCACGTGTTCCACCGGACTCTCATGGCCGAAGCCGTCCAGCATTTCTACAAATTGTTCGGCACGCTCCTGCGAGATGGATTCCCTCAGGGCTTCCACATCGGTGTCTGAATAGCAGAGCCTTGCGGCAGCTGCGACAGTCTGTTCCGGTGTGGGGGTGTGCGCCAGCAAAACCACTTTCGGTGTCATCGCTGTTGTTCCTTCTTTCTCGGAAACCGCAGGCTGCGGCGTTCCGCTGTTTTCAATTATTATACCATTATTTCAGGATAAAGTCAACTTTTTGCCCCGCAGCCGGCATACAAAAAAGCGCCCCGACTTGCATCGGAACGCTCTCGTTTTCCATATGATTGGTGCGCTTAGTCGCTGACATACGGCAGCAGTGCAATGTGTCTTGCACGCTTGATGGCAGTGGTCAGCTCACGCTGGTGGAATGCACAGGTGCCGGTAACTCTGCGGGGCAGAATCTTGGCACGCTCGGTCATGCACTTCTTCAGCTTTGCAACATCCTTATAATCGATGCGCTCTACACGATCGACACAGAACATGCAAACCTTTTTGCGGGGGCGCTTGCCGCCGCGCTGAGATCTTTCTCTCTCCATGATATGATAATCCTCCTATCTGCAATGCGGTATTTTTTTCAGCTTACTTCAACGGAGGAATTGCTTAGAACGGAACTTCGCCGTCGCTCAGGATTTCTTCAAAATCGCCGAGGTCGCCAAGCTGCAATGCGCCGGAAGACGGGGCACTCGCTGCTGCCGGCGCAGGTGCCGGAGCTGCGGGCTGTGCGGGAGCAGATGCAGGCGCCGCCTGTGCATAAGCGGGCTGCTGGTATGCGCCCTGATAGCCGCTGTTTTCCTGTGCTGCACGCTTGGACTCGCCAAACGATACGTTGTCTGCCTGAACTTCCATGCTGTAATGCTTTACACCGTTCTGATCGGTATAGTCGCTGTTTCTGAGGCTTCCCTCTACGATAACCATGCTTCCTTTGTGAAAATAGCGGCTCACAAATTCCGCCTGCTGTCTCCAGCAGACCACGTTAATGAAATCCGCCTCACGTTCGCCTGTCTGCTTGTTGGCAAACCGGCGTTCTACTGCCACACGGATGCGGCAGACCGAAGCACCGCTGGTTGTCTGGCGGAAATCCGGATCCGCACAGAGCCGTCCCATCAAAATAACCTTGTTCAGCATGTCTGGTTCCTTTCTGAATTCTCTCTCAAGTTGAAATGTTCGTGCTTACTTTACAGTGACCAAAGAACGCAGAACGCCGTCTGTGATGTTCAGAACACGCTCGATCTCTGCCGGAACGTCCGGAGTCGAAGTGAAAGTGAATACTGTGTAGTATCCGTCCGGTTCGTCGTTGATCGGATAAGCCAGCTTGCGCTTGCCCCACTCGTTTACTTCATCCAGTGTGGCATCCGATGCAATCTTCTCACGGAACTTCTCAACCAGCTCCTTGGCAGCCTCTTCCCCGTCCTTCAGACTGAAAACCGTCATCAGCTCGTAGGATTCCTGTTTTTTTGCCATACTCAATACACCTCCTTTTGGATTTCGCCTGCACCAAAGGTACAAGCAAGGATAACACATCTATTATATCAAAACCGCCCGAAAAAGTCAAGCCCTTTTGCAAAAGTTTTTTTGCGCCGGCTTTTCTCCCCGGAATCGCACCGAAACAGCAGAATCTTGCTGTAACATCTTACAAAAAGCATTTCAGAATCAAGAAAAAACTGTTGCATTCGTATAATTTGTGTGCTATAATAAAAATATTCGATTTCGAAATTTTGACAAGGCGAAAGGAGTGGCTATGCAGAAAAAGCAATTGTTTCGCCGGCACGCTGCTGTGCTCACAGCGGCAGCCCTCACCGTGGTATCCCTTCCCGTGGTGGCGGCATCGTCGGCGGAGTACAACACATGGACGGGGTACGTGCTGCGGAATGCGGCAGGGCAGTACCTCAGCGTGTCCGGCGGCACGGAGGGCGAGGGCGCACAGGTCGGGTTCTACGACGCAGACGGCGTGGCACCTTATAACACGTGGTATTTCACGGAGACAGAGCTGGGCATCACCATCAAATCCGCCCTCTCTCAGGGGGAATACTACCTGACGGAAAACGCCGGGGAAAACCGGCTGGAGCTTTCCACAGCTGCCGGGCAGTTTGAACTGGATGAGGACGGTTATCTGCGGGGATTCCGCAGCGGTGTGGAGTCGCCGGTCTATGCGCAGGTGACACCGGAGCCGGTGACCAATCTCCACATGGGCGACTGGAACCATGACGGCGTGGCGGACGGCGCCGATCTGGCACAGCTTCGTCAGGCGGTACAAAACGGCACGGCAGATTTTGCGCAGCAGACCGTGGGCGACACCAACGGAGACGGTGTGCTGAACGGAGCAGATGTGCAGCTGCTCCAGCAGTATCTGCTGGGGAAGGCGGTCACCATGGCAGCGGTACGGCTGCCGGAGAACACGCTGGTTCCGCCGGCTGTGACCACGACCACAACGACGCAGGAAACGACCACAACAACGACCGCCACGGAAACCGCTGCTGCGACCACCACCACGGAAGCGTCCCGCCAGGATCTGACCATGGCGGACTTTCCCAGCGATTACACCGATGCAGCGGACTGGATCTGGAACAACCGCATTGTTGCGGAGAAATCCACCGAGCGCCGGAACACCATCTTTGACCAGATCGTCGCCGGCGAGGGCACCATCAACTATGTGGTGCGGTGGCAGTCCTACCGCACCCTGACACTGGAACAGCGCCAGCAGTTCGAGAAGTTGGTGAGCGACTGCATCAACGGTTGGAACGACTGGCTCAAGGGCTGGGACGGCTGGAAGTACGACCACATCGATGTGAAAATTGTGGGCTGGGCAGTGCTGGACAAATCCGTCCTGCAGGATCTCCAGCCGGATGAGGTGGTCTATGACAGCCTCATCTCCGACTACGACAGCACCTACGACACCTCCAACGGCGTGGACACCATTCCGGATAAGCTGCCCAGTGCGCCGTCTGCGCTCTCCCGCTTCGACCACTTTGCCGACAGCAGCTACAGCTATCCCGGCGGACTGGACAAACGCTTTGACATGTACCTCTGGGGCACACAGGGCTTTCCCAACATCGGCGGATGCGGCGGCGACTGGGGACAGCGCCTGTCGGATACGGCGTACCTCAACATGCTGGACGGCTCCGGCATTCATGTGCTGGAACACGAGATCGGTCACGGCTTCGGCATGACAGACTTTTACGGCGGCGAGGGCGAATCCAACGGCTTCCCGCCCGGAGGCTTCCCCGGCGGCGAGAACTCTCTGATGATGGCGGGGTCTGCAATGAAGATCACGGATTTTGATGGCTGGATGCTGCGCTATATGTGGAGTAAGATCAAGGACGACGCAGGACGGTTTTAAGCGACGGGATATGGTATCGCATGCGCAGGAAACAGAACGCATCCGAACCGTTTGACCGCATCAGGCTGCTCCAGCTGAGCACAGCTGGCGAGAGGTTCTCAGAAGGCGAGGAGCCTCCTGAGTCGCTGTCCGCAGACAGCGAAATTCCCTGCGCCAATGCTTTTGGCGCACGGGGAAGGTGGGTGAGAAAAGCGACAGCTTTTCGAGGGCGGAGCGAACAAGACCGCTCCGCCCTGTGTCCCGTTTGCAGTGCCGATATTTTGAAAACGTTCCGGTGGAACGTTTTCAATGGGGCTTTCCCTTGATGTAAACTGGTCAAATACAGTGTGTGGTATTTTTAGCCTCCCCTGAAAGGGGAGGTGGGCGGCGGAGCCGCTCGGAGGGGTACTTTCGTGAAATCTTTTTATCGTGTTTTTAATACAAGCGGAGACCCCTCAGTCAGTGCTGCGCACTGCCAGCTCCCCTTTCAGGGGAGCCATATGCAATCAAATTAAACCACCCGAACTGCCCGCGCCCAAAAACGGCTGTCCGCCGCTCCTGCTCCCCCATGGGGACAATCGGAGCGGCAGACAGCCGTTGTGTTTTATCTTTCGATATGCTTACCGTTCCAGAATCTGGCTTCTGTCCGGGCCGTTGCCGACCATGACAACCTTGCACTCGCAGACCTCTTCCAGACGTGCGATGTACTTCTTGCAGGCTTCCGGCAGCTCGTCAAAGCTCTTGCAGCCGGAGATGTCCTCGTTGAAGCCCTCGAATTCCTCGTAAATGGGGGCGCAGTCTGCCAGCGATTCCAGTGTCGGCGGGAAGTCCTTCAGAACCGTGCCGTCCGGCTTCTGATAGCCAACGCACATTTTCAGGGTGCCGATGCCGCTGAGGGTGTCCAGCTTGTTGATTGCCAGACCGTCCAGACCGTTGGTGCGTACCGAGTGGCGCACGATGACAGCATCGAACCAGCCTGTCCGGCGGGGTCTGCCGGTGGTGGTGCCAAATTCACCGCCCTTGTTGCGGATGATGTCGCCAGTCTCGTCGTTTAGCTCTGTGGGGAACGGACCCTTGCCCACACGGGTGGTGTACGCCTTGGCAACGCCGATGATGTTGGTGATCATCTTCGGGCCAACGCCAGTGCCGATGCATGCGCCGGCTGCAATGGGGTGGGAGGAGGTGACATAGGGGTAGGTGCCGAAGTCGATGTCCAGCAGGGTTGCCTGCGCACCCTCGAACATAATGGTCTTGCCCGCCTTGTTTGCCTCATAGGTCAGGACGGAAACATCTGCCACATACTTGGCAAGGCGCTTGCCATACTCGGTGTACTCTGCAATGACAGCGTCCAGATCGAATGCTTCGCCGCCGTAAACTGCGGTGATGATCTTGTTTTTCAGTGCGCCGGTGGTGCGTGCCTTTTCTGCAAAGATCTCCGGATGCACCAGATCGTAAACACGCAGACCGCAGCGCTCGTACTTGTCCATGTAGGTCGGGCCGATGCCTCGCTTGGTGGTGCCGATGTCAGAGTTGCCGCGGAACTTTTCCGACAGACCGTCCAGCGCAATGTGCCACGGCATTACCACGTGGGCACGGGGATCGATCTTCAGGTTTGCGGTGGAAATGCCGCGGCTCTCCAGACTGTCCAGCTCCGAGGTAAAGTCCTTCGGGTCGAGAACAACGCCGGCGCCGATGAGGCAGAGCGTGTCGGGATAGAGAATACCGGACGGGATCAGGTGCAGCTTGTACACCTCGCCGTTGTTGACCACGGTGTGGCCGGCGTTGTTGCCGCCGGTGGCACGGACAACGACATCCGCACGGGATGCCATAATGTCAATGATTTTTCCTTTTCCCTCGTCGCCCCACTGGGAACCGACTACAATATTTGCAGGCATAAGAACTCCTCACTTTTCCAAACATCAAAATTTCGAATGCAGCGCACGCTGCAGCATACCTTTCTATTATAGCAGGATTTCCGACGAATTGCAATAGAATTTGCAGATTTTTTTCTTTTTCTGCCGAACCGCTTCGCCGTTTGTCCCGGGAAAACCGCCGTATGTCGCAAAATGGTTGCTGCGATGCGGGGAATGTGCTATGATAGGAGGCGAGGGGGTGACAGAATGAAAGTCAAGGTGCAACTGGATCGCCGCTATGCCGAGCCGGAGGCGGCAATTTACACGGCGGCAATGACCGGGGAGGTGCAGCAGGCGGTGCGGCTGCTGTCGGAGGAGTCGCCGCAGATGCTGGCTTGCTGCGACGGGGAGAGCGTGGTGCTCGTGGAACAGACCCAGCTGGTGCGGGTCTACGGGGCAGCGAAAAAAGTCTACGCCCAGACCACACAGGGCGAATTTCTGCTGCGCCGGCGGCTGTATGAGCTGGAACAGATTCTGGATCGGCGGTATTTTGTGCGCATCTCCAAGTCGGAGATCGTCAACCTGCGCTTTGTCCGGCGGCTGGATCTCAGCATTGCCGGCACCATCGGCATGCAACTGAAAACCGGCGAAACGGCGTATGTCTCCAGACGCTATGTCAATCACATCAAATCTATACTAGAACAGGGGGCTTTTTCATGAAAAAACAAATTCTGCTGCGCAGTGCTCTGGGCTTTCCGCTGGGGGTCTGCATCAGCAACGGGATTCTTCTGATCTTTGCCGTTTGCTTTGGGGAATATTTTCCTTGTGCGCCGGACTGCGCCGCCCGGTTTGGCTCGGAGGTTGCCGGAGCGGCGGTGCAGTTTTTCCTGTCCGGACTGGTGGGGGCGGTCTTTGCCGGAAGTTCGGTCATCTGGGAGGTGGAGTCGTGGAGTCTGCTTCGAGCCACCGCCACGCACTTTTGCATCACAACGCCCACGTTCTGGGTGGTGTCGCTGCTGCTGGGATGGTGCGGACTGAATCTGTGGGGAGCGTTGTCCTATCTGGGCATTTTCCTCGCCATTTATGTCAGCATTTGGCTGAGCCAGTATTTTTCCTACCGGCGGAAGATCGAGAAGATCAACCGGAATCTGCCGCAATAAAAAACGGGCGGAGTGCACCGCGCACGCCGCCCGTTGTGTTGTCGTATGGGGAGTTTTGGGTTAGAACCTGTCTTCACAAGCGTATCCACGTGTCTTTTCGGCAAATTTTGCTGCATCCTGCGTGAAAAATACTTGCCGGGCGACAGCCCGCCTGCGTATTTTTGCCTTGTCTGCAACAAAATTATGCTCGAAAATCCACGTATATTTCTTGTGAAGACAGGTTCTTATTCTGCCGGTTCGCTCCGGACGGAACGAACGGCGCTGATGACCGCATAGCTGTATGCCGGCAGGATGATGGCGTCGCCATCGCAGATGCCGCTGATGACGGTGCTGAACGCATAGTTTGCGAAGCACTTGTCCCGCAGGGAGACCATGCCGGTTGTCCCGCCACGGTTCAGCAGGACAATGGCGCTGTTGCCGGTCTCAGCATCGTAGCGGGAGAAGCCCACCAGATTGTCCTCCAGCACCAGAAATTCCATCTTGCCCTCTGCGAATGCCTCGCAGGAGCGGCGGATGCTGCCCAGCTGCTTGGTGAATTCCAGCAGTTCGGTGTCCTCGTTGCTCCACGGGAAGCAGCGGCGGTTGAACGGGTCTTTCCAGCCCTGCAAGCCCACTTCATCGCCGTAGTAGATGCTGGGCACGCCCGGCAGGAAGAATTGCAGCACCATGGCGCATTTCAGCAGCGTCTTGCCCCGCTGGTACTCCTCCGGCGAGAGGCTGTTCTGCGCCATCCAGTCCTTGCTCTTGCCGTCGCAGGGCTGACCGCCGAAGCGGTTGATGGCACGCTCGATGTCGTGGGTGGACACGAAGTTCATCAGAACGTCCACGGTGCACTTGGGGTAGTTCTCCAGAATGCCCATGATACGGTCACGGAAGGTGGTGACAGCCTCGCCCTTGATGTAGGCGATGATCGCCTCCCGGAAGGGGTAGTTCATCACGCTGTCCAGCTGGTCGCCCAGCAGATACCGCCGCTTGACACCGTATGCCTCCTTATTGGAAGCGTCCTCCCAGACCTCGCCGATGACGATCTTTTCCTCGTCATAGTTCTTGACGCAGGTGCGGAGGTTGTCCAGAAATTCATCCGGCAGCTCATCCGCCACATCCAGACGGTAGCCGGCAGCGCCCAGACTCAGCCAGTATTCCAGCACGCCGCCCTTGCCGCAAATGTACTTGGTATAGGACGGGTTGTTCTCGTCCACGTTGGGCAGGGTGTCGATGCCCCACCACGACTCATACTCCTTGTTGCCCCAGAAGTGGTACCACGAATAATAGGGGCTCTGCTCCGACTGGTATGCGCCGGGTTCGCTGTATCTGCCGAACTTGTTAAAGTAGATGCTGTCTGCGCCGGTGTGGGAGAAAACGCCGTCCAGAATGACGGAGATCCCATGCTTTTTCGCATCCTCGCAGAGGGTGCGGAAGTCCTCGTTGGTGCCCAGCAGGGGGTCTACTTTGCGGTAGTTCGCTGTGTTGTAGCGGTGGTTCTCGTGGGACTCGAAGATGGGGTTCAGATAGATGCAGGTGACGCCCAGATCCTTCAGGTAGTCCAGCTTGCTCCGGATGCCCTCCAGATCGCCGCCGAAATAGTCGTTGTTCCAGACGTGGCCGTGCTCATCGGGCCGGTAGTAGGGCGTTTCACCCCACTGCCGCATGACACGGTCTGTGGGGACATTCTCGTGGGGTTTGCCGCTGCTGCAGAAGCGGTCGGGGAAGATCTGGTACATGATGCCGCCCTTGAGAAATTTCGGGGTCTGGTAGTGCTGGGAAAAGACGGTGAGCTGGAACATCCCGCCGTTGTCCAGCGTGCCGTGACAGGCATCGCCACGCTTGATGTAGTGGCGTACGCCGCTGCTGGTATAGGCGAAATAGTAGTAGTGCACGCCCTCGTACTTGGGGCGGAACGTGGTGGAATAGATGGTGCAGCCCGCCTCGCTGCCCAGGGCGCACATGGGGAGGAAGCGCTCCTTGAAACCGGTGCGGAATACCACCAGAACCGGGGCATAGTCCAGAGGGGTTTCCTCCGGCAGGCGAATGGTAAAGCGGCACTCCTCGTCCCGGCGGATTGCGCCGAAAGGCGACTTATAGGCTTCGTCCCAGCTGTGATAGAGATATGCCATGGAAAAAGACTCCTTTCTGGTTGTGGAAAAACGGGACAGAACCGGCCAACCTGCCTGCCCTGTCCCGTTTTGTTTCAATCGCTGGATGCAATGGGATTACCGGATGTTCCAGATATCCTTTGCGTATTCATTGACAGCACGGTCAGCGGAGAAGATGCCTGCGTTTGCGATGTTGTGCAGGGACATCTTGGTCCATGTGTCGGTGTCGGTGTACAGCTGCGAGCTGTGCTCCTGCACCTGACAGTAGCTGTCGAAATCTGCCAGGACCATATACGGGTCCATGGTGCGCAGCGAGTCTGCCACTTCGGTGAACTTGCAGCCGTTGATGCCGGCATACATGCGGTCGATGCAGCTCTTGATGATGGGGTTGTTCTGGTAGTACTGTTCCGGACGGTAGCCCTGTGCCTTCAGTGCGTTGACCTCCTCGGTCTTCATGCCGAAGATCAGGATGTTCTCCGGGCCGACTGCCTGACCGATCTCGATGTTTGCGCCGTCCAGTGTGCCCAGTGTTACCGCACCGTTCAGCATGAGCTTCATGTTGCCGGTACCGGAAGCCTCTGTGCCAGCCAGCGAAATCTGCTCGGAGATATCGCATGCCGGCATCAGCAGCTCAGACATGGTGACGCAGTAGTTTTCGAGGAAGTAAACGGACAGCTTCTCGGAAATGCGGGGATTCTTGCGGATCTCCTCGGACAGCGCCCAGATCATCTTGATGATCTGCTTTGCCAGATAGTAGCCCGGCGCAGCCTTTGCCGCAAAGATATAGGTCTTGGGGGTGAAGTCCATGTCCGGATTTTCCAGCAGGGCGTTGTACTGTGCCAGAATGTGCATGACGTTCAGGTGCTGGCGCTTGTACTCGTGCAGACGCTTTACCTGCGCATCGAAGATGCTGCTGGTATCCAGCAGGATGCCGCTATGCTTCTTGACGTACTTGGCGAAGCGCTCCTTGTTCTGCTTCTTGATGGCACGCAGCTGTTCCAGAACCTGCTTATCCTCGGCAAAGACGTCCAGCTTCCGCAGATCGCTGCCGTCCATGAGGAAGCCGCTGCCGATCTTGTCCCGCAGCAGCTGGGTCAGACCCGGGTTGGACTGGTACAGCCATCTCCGGTATGCGATACCGTTGGTGACGTTCTTGAACTTGTTGGGGGTGTCCAGATATTCCTCGTGGAATACGCTGTCCTTGATGATCTCCGAGTGCAGCTTGGAAACGCCGTTGACGCTGTGGGAAGCCATGACGCACAGGGTAGCCATGTGGATCTGGTTGTCCTTGATGATGGACATGCGGGTGGTCTTTGCGCTGTCGCCGCCGTTGCGCTCCATCAGACCGGCGCAGTAGCGGTTGTTGATCTCCACGATGATCTGGAAGATACGCGGAACGATCTGCTTTACCAGGTTGACATCCCACTTCTCCAGTGCCTCTGCCATAACGGTGTGGTTGGTGTAAGCGAAGGTGTTGGTGACAATGTGCCATGCACGCTCCCAGGTGTAGCCGCAGTCATCCAGCAGGACACGCATCAGTTCCGGAATTGCCATGGTGGGGTGGGTGTCGTTGATGTGGATGGCAACCTTCTCGTGGAGGTTCTCCAGTGTGCCGTAGACGTTCATGTGGCGGTTGACAATGTCGCCGATGGCTGCGGCGCACAGAAAATACTGCTGGCGCAGACGCAGGGACTTGCCCTCCAGATGGTTGTCATTGGGGTACAGCACCTTGGAGATGGCGTTTGCCATGGAGTTGCGGCTCAGCGCCTGTTCATAGTTGCCCTCGTTGAATTCCTTCATGTCGAAGCTGGGTGCCTGTGCCTTCCACAGACGCAGAACGGAAACGCCCTGGCTGCCGTAGCCGGAGACATACATATCATACGGAATTGCAATTACGGTGTTGTAGTTGACGTGGGAGAGATAGTGGTAGGAGTCCTGCCAGTATTCCTGCACATTGCCCTCGAAGTGCACTTCGATTGCCTCGTCCGGCTTGGGGTCGAGCCATACGCTGCCGCCGGGGAGCCAGTTGTCCGGCTCCTCGGTCTGCCAGCCGTCCTCCAGCTTCTGCTTGAAGATGCCGTACTCATAGCAGATGGAGTGGCCGGTTGCGGGGATCTCCTGTGTTGCCATGGCATCCAGATAGCAGGCAGCCAGACGGCCCAGACCGCCGTTGCCCAGACCGGCATCCGGCTCGCACTCATAGATGCGGTCCAGACTGATGCCGTAGTCCTTGAGGATGGCGGCAACGTCGTCCACCAGTTCCAGATTGTACAGCGTGGTCTTCAGGGAACGTCCCATCAGGAATTCCATGGACAGATAGTATACGCTCTTTCCGCCAACAGAATGGGTTTTATTGACAAAGTGCTGACGCTTGTGCTTCAGCTTCTCGACCATCAGCGCAGAGAGCACCTGATAGATCTGCTTGTCCGAAGCCTCGTCCGGAGAGACGCTGCAGTCCAGCTGGAGTTTGTCCACAAACTTCTGCTTCAGTTCTTCTCTCTGGGGATTGATCTCTTGTTTTCTCAAAGCCATTGTATCCTCCTCTTCCGGCGAAAAACATCTCATATATCACAGTAATCTTGACGTAGGAATGGCATGGTGCGCCGGCTTCTCCATGCTATCATCTTTTATTATACCGGATTTTCCAAATTGTTGCAATAGCCGATTTCACTAAATATTTCAAAGAAATGGGATGGGTTTCGTGATATGTGATTGCCGGCGGGGCGTATTTTGCGATATTTTTTCCAAAAATCGGACTACAGATGAAGTTCTTGATCCATGTCGTTTATTCGCCGATTCTGTGATAAAATGTTGAAGAATCTTGCGGAAACACGAAATGCCGGCGGAAAAAACGATGACAAAAAACGTGCTGCTTTTTCAAAAAGTTACAAATTGAGGTCGCTCCGTGCCAAAAACCACGGTGGATTTTCATAGATGTGCACAAATTATAGGGTGTGTTTTTGTGCAGTATCATCGAATTTTCGAGCGCATGCCAGAAAAAGTCTTGCAAAACGGTTACAAACGTGCTATAATACCTACTTGTACGGTGATACTGTCCGTCCGGAGGTGTGTTCTGCGTTTCCTCCGGCGGACTCTCTGCCTGCCGTTTTGCCGCCCGATACCATGGGCTGGCAAAGCTTGCAATGCAGGCGGCGCACAAGTTCCTACGGGGCAGAATGCCCCGGGGCGGGTTGTCTTGTTTCACGACGGATCCTCTGATTCGACAGGACAATGCCGGCAGAGCGTGAAATGCCGATCCGCCTTTGGACCGGACAGGCGTGCGCCGCACCGCTGAGCGTGAGGAAAAACTTCATGATTCCGGCGTGCCTTGCAGCGGCGGTCTTTCTGCCGTACCGCGATGCAGCACGACTGCTGTAGACGCAAACCAACGATCACAACCAAAGGAGCGAAAGTATGCGTAACAAACTTATGGCAGTCGTTTTATCCTGTCTTACATTTTTGACCCTGTTTGTTTCCGCCCTCGTACCGATGCAGGCATCGGCAGTTTCCGTGGACGAAATGACCAGAGCCGCAGTGAGCATCATCACAAGCAACGAGGGAACCTACGGTTCCGTCAACCGCAATGACTGCGGCGCAGTCAGCGTCGGCATGCTGCAATGGCACGCCAACCGTGCGCTTCAGCTGATGCGGTCCATCGCAGAGGCAGACCCCGCTTCTGCACAGAGCATTCTGGGCGGCACGTTCTATCAGGAGGTCATCACGGCTTCCGACTGGAGCTACCGCACCTTCTCCGTTTCGGAGGGCAGCGCAGCTTCTGCACTGCTCAGCTCCGCAACAGGCGTGGCAAAGCAGGATGCGCTGGCTTACAATGATGTACAGGGCTATATCAATTCCGGAATGAACTACGGTCTGATCAACGCCGGCGTGCTGGTGTACTATGCAGATCTGTACAACCGGGGCAGCGGAATCGCCGCCCAGCTTCTGAACATTGCAAAGGGCAGCGGTTCCTACGGGGACATCACGCTGTCCACCCTGCACAACACGGCGCTGGCAAACAGCTCAAGCTACTACACCACACGGCTGAACAATGCCTACAACACCATTGTCTCCTACGGCTGGGGAGATTCCTCCGCATCCGGCGGCAATGGCGGCAGCACCACGCCGGATACCTCCGACTTCTCGGAGAGCTACGCCGGCACGTATGTGGTAACTGCTTCTGCACTGAACGTTCGCAGCACACCGTCTACCTCCGGTTCGAAGGTGGGCGAGATCCCCAACGGCGCTTCCGTTGCAGTTTCCTCTGCCAACGGCAGCTGGGCAGCGGTTTCCTATCAGGGAATCACCGGCTACTGCTCTATGGATTATCTCCAGCTGAAGGCTGCGGACACCACTGCACCGGCAGAAACCACAACCGCAGCAGAAACCACCACGACCACCGCAGCTGCCTCCGGCACGGACGGCTTCTCCGAGCGCTATGCCGGCAGCTACCAGGTAACGGCTTCGGTTCTGAACATGCGGAGCGCACCGTCTGTTTCCGCCTCTAAGGTAGGGTCGATTCCCAACGGAACGATTGTTACGGTCACCGCTGCCAACGGCAG
>NZ_FR898083.1:33844-43470 GCF_000437175.1 Ruminococcus sp. CAG:330
ACCGGCAGCTGGGCAGCCGTTTCCTATCAGGGCACGGACGGCTACTGCTCTATGGATTACCTCCAGCTGAAGGAGGCTGCTACCACAACAGTTACCACAACCGGCACGACCGCCGAGGAGACCACCACGGAAACCGAGGCAGTCACCACCACTGCGGCACCGGAAACCACTGCCGGGGAGACGACCACCGAAGTTACCGTGCAGACCGATGTGACCACAAGCGACATCTCCGATCCGACTTTTGCAACACTCTACGGCGATGTCAACTGTGACGGCAAGGTCAGCGCAGCAGATGCAGTTCTGCTGCAAAAGTACCTCAACGGTTCTGTCTACCTGAACTGCGCACAGCTCGCCAATGCGGACTGCCAGCGGGACAGCGTGCTGGATTCCACCGATATCACAGTGATTTTACAGTATCTGATTGATAATCTGCTGGATCTGCCGATTGTATAACGGACAGGCTCAGACGTTTTCCGAGCAATCGGAATGATGTAAGATTGGTATAAAACGACGGAAAGCCGCCGTGTCACAGAACATGTGATGCGGCGGCTTTCTTTTGCGGGGAAGATAGCGCTTTGCAGGGACACAGCGCAATCTGTCCCTACAAAAAATGGACACCCCTGACAAATGTCAGGAATATCCATCGGATTTTTGATGGGAAACAGGCGCTCAGAACCGCTTTTCCAGCGGGACGTAGTTCTGACGCTCCGATACGGAGAGGTATTCCGGACGGATGATCTTCCTGCAGTTGATAAGCTCCTCCATGCGGTGGGCAGACCAGCCGGCAATGCGGGCGATGGCGAAGATCGGCGTGAACAGATCCACCGGCAGCCCCAGCATCCGGTACACAAAGCCGCTGTAGAAGTCCACGTTGGCGCATACGCCCTTGTAGATCTTCCGGTTCTTGGCGATGACCTCGCCGGCAAGACGCTCCACGGTGGCGTAGAGCTGGTACTCGTCGTGGCAGCCCTTTTCGCTGGAGAGCTGCTCCACGAAGGATTTCAGGATGACTGCACGGGGGTCGGAAACGGAGTACACCGCATGCCCCATGCCGTAGATCAGACCGGTGTGGTCGAAGCCCTCGCCACGCAGCAGCCCTTCCAGATATGCCCGCAGCGCATCCTCGTCCTGCCAGTCGGGGCAGTGCCGCTTCAGATCCTCGAACATCTCCATGACCTTGATGTTGGCGCCGCCGTGCTTGGGGCCTTTCAGAGAGCCGAGGGCAGCAGCGATGGTGGAATAGGTATCCGTGCCGGAGGAGGTGACCACGTGCACCGTAAAGGCGGAGTTGTTGCCGCCGCCGTGCTCGGCGTGGAGCACCAGACACAGATCCAGCAGCCGTGCTTCCAGACGGGTGTACTTGCCGTCCGGCCGCATCATATAGAGGATGTTTTCGGCGGCAGAGAGGCTGGGGTCGGGCTTCTGGATGAACATGCTCTTGTCGTTGCGGAAGTACATGGAGGCCTGATAGCCGAATACCGCCAGCGACGGGAACTGGGCGATGAGCTGGAGACACTGGCGCATGACGTTGGGCAGACTGGTGTCGTCCGGACGGGGGTCATAGGCGTGGAGCGCCAGCACGCATTTCGCCATGGTGTTCATGATATTGTCGCTGGGCATCTTCATGATGACACCGCTGTTGAAGTGGTTGGGCAGCGGCTGGTAGTGGGTCAGAAGCTGGTGGAATTCCCGCATCTCCGCCTCTTTGGGCAGACGGCCCATGAGAAGCAGGTAGGCGATCTCCTCATAGCCGAACCGGTCGTGGGTGATGAAGCCCTGTACCAGCTGGTCGATGGAGATGCCCCGGTAGAAGAGCTTGCCCTCCGCCGGTACGGCTCTGCCGTTTTCCTGCTTAGTAGAGCTGACCTGACTGATGGTCGTCAGTCCGGCACGAACTCCCTTGCCGTCCAGATCACGCAGACCACGCTTGACCTCGTACTGCATGTACAGTTCCTGTGCGATCTGATAGTACGGGGTGGCTTCTGCGGTCAGCTGTTCGACTTGCTGCATATCGTGTTTATATTGAGAAACCATTTGCTTGATCTTTGCCGAGTGTAATGAAGTTGCTTTGTGCATCTCATCCATCCTTTCCTTCTGTGTCATACTGTGTTCTGTTTCGCACGGGCAGCGGATTCCCGCCCTCGCCGGATGCGAAACACCTCTGGCAGCACCGCAGGAGCCCGCCTGAATGGCGCAGTGCGGGAACTTTGTGCGGCACTGCCGTTCCCTTTGAAGGCACTTTCGTGCGTGTGCTTCTTTTTATTATACCATGTTTCAGTTGTTTTGTCAACTATGACGAAGTTTTGCAACAAATTCACGGGGAGTGTTGTGTGCGCAGCAGGATTTCTGCGGCTGATGTAAGCTTTGACCGAAAGGCGGCACTTTAAACATCTGTTGAAAGAAATGTGGAAAGTCGAATTTCGAAGATTTTTGCGGTTCTGTTGCTTTTGATTCTTTTGAGAAGCGATGATAAACTTTTCTTTTTTCGAAAAATAAAAAAACGCTTTACAAACCGCAAAAAGTGTGGTATACTAAATGAGTCGCATCGAGGTGTGGCTCAGTTTGGTAGAGCACTACGTTCGGGACGTAGGGGCCGCAAGTTCGAATCTTGTCACCTCGACCAATTGCAGAAGGCTGAATTACGATTTTTCGTAGTTCAGCCTTTTTCGTTGTCTGGGAGGTTTTGTGAAAAGCAGGCTTTTCCGAAACGGCGGGGTGAAAATGGCGGACATTTCCCATACGATTGCCCCCACCCGAACCGCAGTGTTCAGCTTGACACGAATTATCGTATGTGCTATAATATTACGTATCATCACCGGTTTTATCGCATCCGGAAACAACGAATGATGCGCTGTTTTTATGGGATGAGAACGGCACGGTGATACAGGCTTACAAAAGAATCCATACTGAGAGAACTTCTCAGAGAACATATCAGAATCGGGAGGGCGCAGGCGCTGGATTCCGTGACAGCACACGTGCGTTTCCGGCACCTTGTGCTGAAATCATCAGACAATGGGGTACATATGGAAAACCAAGAGAAAAAAAGAATTTTATATGTGGTGGAAGCATTTGGCGGCGGTGTTTTTTCCTATCTGGTCGGTCTGACCAAAAAGCTGGCGGAAAAGTACGAGATCTACATTTTGTTTGGGATGAGAGATCAGACCCCGGCGGATTATGAATCCTATTTTGACAGGCGTGTCCATTTGATTCAGGTGAAAAACTTTACGAGAAAGATCGACCCGAAAAGTGACATCCGGGCATTCAGAGAACTCAGAAAGCTTGCAAAGGAAATCGATCCCGATATCATTCATCTCCACTCCTCCAAAGCAGGAGCAATCGGCCGGTTTGCATTTCAGGGGAGAAAGGTTCCGGTATTTTATACGCCGCACGGGTACAGCTTCCTGATGGAAAATCAGAGCCGGAAAAAGTGCCTGATGTACAAACTGATCGAGGGCATCTGTGCCATGCGGAAAAGCACGACCATCAGCTGTTCGGTCGGCGAGCATCGTGAGACGCTGAAACTGACCAAACGGGCGGAATATGTGAACAATGGCGTGGATGTGCAGGAATTGCAGCGGATTATTTCCGCAGTTCCGGCTGCTCCGGAAGACGCACCGGCAACGGTCTGCACACTGGGACGAATCACGTACCAGAAAAATCCGGCACTGTTTTGCAAAATTGCAGCTGCACTTCCCCAGGTGCAGTTTGTCTGGATCGGCGACGGAGAGCTGCGGAGCGAACTGACCGCCGAAAATATCACCGTCACCGGCTGGGTGAAGCGGGAAGAGGCCATTGCCCTCTGCATGAAGAGCCGGATCTTTTTGCTGCCGTCGCTGTGGGAAGGACTTCCCATCAGTCTGCTGGAAGCAATGTATATGAAAAAACTGGCGGTGGTAAGCGATGTCATTGGAAACCGTGATGTTGTCCACAATCAGGTGAACGGATTTGTCTGCAAAACGCTCGACGAATATGTTGCAGCAATTCGCAGGGGTGTACAGATGGACGCAGACTGCCGTGCCTATATAGAACACGCATACCGGGAGATCTTGTCGGAATACAGCCTGGATGTCATGTGCGGAAAATACGATGAGATCTATCAAAGAGCGCTGAACGCCTGTCAAAAGGACTGAAAAGCACAGGACAAAGGGAGAAAACATGCTGATATACAAGATTTTGTTCCACATTGCTGCTGCCATCAAAAAAGTATGGCTCAAGCTGATCTATGGGAATGCAGTGGTGTTCGGAAAGGGTGTCACGTGGAGAAGCCACTTTCATCTGGCGATCGAGCCAAAAGCAAAGGTGGAAATCGGGGAAAACTGCTTTTTCAATCATGACTGCTCCATCAGTGCCATGCAGCAGGTGACGATCGGCGCCAATACGCTGTTCGGGGAAAATGTCAGGATCTATGACCACAACCACCGGTTTCGTCAGGCCAAAAACATTGCCGACCAGGGGTATACCATGGGTGCTGTGTCCATCGGAAAAAACTGCTGGATTTGCAGCAATGTCATAATTTTAAAGGGCACCGTGATCGAAGACGGCTGTGTCATTGGGGCAAACTGCGTTGTCAGCGGGCATATTCCGGCCAATACGCTCGTAAAGATGGAGCCGGCTTATACAATGAGTCCCATAGAGCGGACTTCCTAAGCGTATCCGATGCGCTGTATTTCAGGATGGTGGTAGAATCGCATGAACAGCAAAGTAAAAAAAATGATAGACCAATCCGAATTGGTCAGCTTTGATATCTTTGATACCCTGGTCAGCAGAATGTGCAAAACACCTGCGGATGTTTTCACTCTGGTGGCACAGCAATATGAATTGCCGGCGGAACAGTTTCAGACCGACAGGATACAGGCAGAAAATGCTGCCAGAGAGGAAGACCGGAGCGGCGAGATCCGGCTGGAGGACATCTACCGGCATCTGGAACAGCGCTACCCCAATGCGTCAGAGCTGATGCAGGCGGAAATTGCCATGGAATACCGTGTCTGCTATCCGAATGGGGAGATGACTGCGCTGTTTCAATATGCCTGTGAAAATAAAACGGTGGTTTTAACCTCGGATATGTATCTGAGCGAACCGGTCATTGAAAAGATTCTGGAGAACTGCCGGATCTCCGGATACCGGAAGCTCTTTTTGTCCTCCACTCTGAAAAAGACAAAGCACGCCGGCGATTTGTTTGCCCATGTGCTGGAAGCCTGTCATAAGAAGCCGGAACAGATGCTGCATATCGGGGACAACCTGAAGTCGGATTATCTGATCCCGAAGTCAAAGTCTATCCGGGCATTCCGGTATGTGCCCCCGAAAAAGAAGCCGGATTCGTTTTGCGTGCCTGTGCTGGATGCGTTTCTTGCACGAAAAGCGCCGCAGGAGGATTCTGACTTTTACCATACATTTGGCTATACGGTTCTGGGGCCGGCGATCTACGGGTATGTTTCCTGGATCAAGGACTTCCTGCAAAAGCATGACATTCAAAAGGTGTTCTTCTTTGCACGGGAGGGGGAGTTTATCAAGCGTGCCTTTGACTGTATCGCAGATCAGACATTCGAGGGGCATTACCTGTATGTTTCCCGCAGAAGTCTGACCGTGCCGGCAATTGCAACCATTCATGACGTGGCGTCGTTTTTGAAATACCGTCCGATTCGGGATCGGGTAAAGGTCTGCGATCAGATTGAGAAACTGGGATTGAAAGCTGCTGATTTTTCGGAATGCTCCTGGTGCCGGGAGGAAACCCTGCAAAAGACGTTCGGCGAATTGCAGGATGCGGAAAAACAAGCAATCATCGGCAGCATGTTCCAGAAAGTGCAGCAGCAGGCGAAGCGGGAATTGGTTCTGCTGAAAGCCTATCTCCGGCAGGAGCACGTAAATCAGAAGTTTGCGGTGGTGGATCTGGGCTGGAACGGCTCGATGCAAAGCGCCCTGACGGATATTCTGTCCAGCTCCTCCGAACCATTTGACATGACGGGATTTTTCCTCGCCCAGAGGGACGAATACTACAAATACAAGGACAAGATCAGGAATTTCGGCTACCTTTTCAATTATGGCGCAGTTTCGCCGGAGGAAAATCTGCTTCTGAACAGCGGAACATCCCTGCTGGAGTTCCTGTTTTCCGCCAGCCACGGCTCCACCATTCAGTATGCGGAAAAGGACGGACGGATTTGTCCGGTTCTCGATCAGTATGAATTTGCAGAAGTCTACCCGATCATCCGGGCGTGTCAGGATGGGGCAATTGATTTCATCCATGACTTCATCGGGGAATTTCCGGACGGCGCCGGAATCCCGTGCAAGCAGTTCTTCTCCCCCATGTATCGGGTTTTGCAGCAGCCGCCGCAGGCGGTGATCTCCCATTTCGGGGACATCTGCGTTTCCGATATGAATGAAACGGAAATCTATCTTGCAGAGAAGTGTCCGGTTTCCGCTCCGAAGAAATGGATCCGTGCTTTCGTCAACTCCGGCTGGAAAGTCGCTTTCCTCAAGAGAAATCTGAAGACCAGCCATGCAATGGCAATGTACAGCCTGCTTCGGAAGCATTTTAACGGATAAAGGAGTCGTATGATCGTTTATATCGTATTGATGGCATATTTGCTGCTTATCGCAAGTTTTGTGTTAAAAAATCACGTGAGAGTGATAACCTTGCGGGGACTCGGAAAACCACGGCAGATTCGGGACAACATTGCCTGCTGTCTGCTGACGGCGATCCCGCTGATCGTGTTTTTTGTCATTCGTGATCTTCACGTGGGAACGGACACCATCGGCATTTATCAGAACATCTATTTTAACGGATACGGATTAAACGGCTGGACGCCGTACCTTTATGAGGGACTGTTCAAATATCTCATCATTCTTTCCGCAAAAATCGTTCCGTCTTTCCGGTTCTTTTTGCTGGTTTCCGGCTGTATCATCTGTCTGAGCTTTTCCTTTTACTTTGTCAAGCAACGGGAAAACATGAATGCGGCAATTGCGTTCCTGCTGTTTTTTGTCTGGCTGTATCTGCCCAGTTACAACATCGTGCGGCAGTCGCTTGCCATCACGGTGTGCTTTTACGGGACCATCCTGCTGGAGAAAAAGCATCCGGTCTGGGCGGCGGTTTGTTATGTCGTCGCATGCTTTGTGCATATCACTGCCGCAGTCATGATGGTGTACCTTGTTCTGTATTTGTTCCGAAAGAACGCTAACGTCAGAAAATTCCTGCCCATGCTGCTGTTCCTGCTGCCCCTTATCGTGATGTTTATCTTTGATAAACTGATCAATCTCGCATTTCTCTCAAAATTTCGGGAATACGTGCAGTCCTTCAGTTTTGGAAACATCAATCTCAAGTTCTTTTTGTTCCAGCTTGCCATATTGCCGCTGCTTGTGATCTGCTGGTCGAAGCTTGTGAAACTGAACAGGATGAACTACATTCACCTGTGCGGTACGGTGTGCATCTATGCGGCGATTTTACTGTCCGGCTATCTGTGGTATGCATTCCGGATCATGTACTTCTTTTTCCCCAGCGAAATTATCCTGCTGGCACAGGTGGAGAAGTGCTTTTCGGATAAGTACAGCAAATGGTTTGCCAATGGGTACATTGTGCTTGCCGGCATTGCATCATTCTTTTTGATTTATGTGATTTATGGAACAGACAGCGTGGTTCCGTATCTGATTGGCATATGAGGTGTGTTATGTTACCGAAGATTTCCGTAATTGTTCCGGTCTATAATGTGGAAGATTATGTTTGTGCATGCATCGACAGCATTTTGCAGCAGACATATCAAAATCTGGAGATCATTCTTGTGATCGACGGCTCGACAGACGGCTCGGAACGTCTGTGCAGAAATTACAAAGACGAGCGGATCCGGATTGTCAGCAAGGAAAACGGCGGATTGTCCAGCGCACGAAATGCCGGAATCGAAGTTGCGACCGGTGCGTTTTTCTCGTTCATTGACAGCGATGATTACATTGACCGCCGGATGATCGAAACGCTTTATCAGGATCTTGCGGCTTTTGATGCCGATGTGGCCTGCTGCAACTATGATTTTTGCGACGAACAGTCGCAGATCATCAAAGAGCACGCCGCTGCCGTCACCGCTACCGCTGTGTATGACTCGGCAGCAGCTTTAGACCGGATGCTGCTGGAGGAATATTACAAGTGCTACGCATGGAATAAGCTCTACAAACGGGAGCTGTTTCAGCAGATCCGGTATCCGGAGGGCAGACTGTTTGAAGACATTCCCACCACCTATCAGATTTTCCGGCAGGTCAAGCGGGTCTCCTTCAATCCGGCGAGCCTGTATCACTACCGTATCCGGGCAGGCTCTATCACGGCAGGGAAGTTTCAGCAGAAAACCTATGATATGATGATTCCCATCCGGCACATCCTGAGCGAGAGCAAATCGGATATGATGAATTTGGGCTGTATGCTGTATACGCTGTATTTCATCGATAACATGATACAGGGCGGCGTTTGGGACAAAGAGATCTATTCGTTTTACCGGGAACACATGAAGCATATTCCCAAGACCGCATTTTCTCAGGTCAGCAGACAAAGGAAGCTGCAAATGCAGCTGTGTTACCGCTGCGCACCGCTGTACCGCATGGTGTATACACTGCTGGCACGTGGCCGGTAATTTCAGAAAAGGGAGCAGATTATGGCAAAAAAAGTGCTTTATATGGGCATCATCAGTCCGGCGGAGTCCGGTGTCGGGGTGAGCTCCAAAATCTACAAGCAAATGGAATGCTTTCAGAAAGGCGGCTGCCAGGTAAAGCACTTCCTTTATCAAATGGACAAAACCGGACTGAAAAAGATCAGTTTTCATTTCTATGGGAGCAACCGGACACAGAACCTTGCTTTGATACAGGCGTGTCAGGATGTTGACCTGCTTTACATCCGCTATTTCTTCTCGGATCCCAATCTGATTCACCTGTTAAAGAACCTCAAACATCGGTATCCTCATCTGAAAATTTTCGTGGAGATCCCCACGTATCCGTATGACGGGGAATATTCCAAATATTCCTATTCCCTGTGGATTGACAAGCACAGCCGAAAAAAGCTGCATTTGTATGTGGATCGGATCGTCACCTATTCGGAAGACTCGCAGATTTACCAGATTCCGACGATTCCCATCTCCAATGCGGTAGATGTAAGCAGCATCCGGCAGCGAAATGTGCACGGTTCCGCCGATTCCGGAATCCATATCATTATGGTGGCACAGATGGCGTTCTGGCATGGATATGATCGGGTTCTCGAAGGACTGAAGCAGTATTACGCCGAGCAGGGGACGGAAAATATTCAGCTGCATGTGGTCGGGGACGGCGATCCGGCGGTATTGAACGAATATCAGACTCTGGCAAATACAGACCTGTTAAAAGGGCATGTGTCCTTTTACGGCAGAAAATCCGGAGAAGCGCTGGATGCCATATATGACAAGTGCAGTCTGGCGATGGATTCCATGGGACGGCACCGCACCAATGTCTTCTATAACAGCACCCTAAAGGGCAAGGAATATCTGGCAAAGGGACTGCCGATTATCTCCGGCGTGAAAACAGAACTGGATCATATGGATTTTCCGTACTATTTGCGTGTGCCGGCAGACGATACGCCGCTGGACTTTGCACGTGTGATTCAGTTTTACCACGAGATTTACGACCGG
>NZ_FR898083.1:43579-51178 GCF_000437175.1 Ruminococcus sp. CAG:330
AAGGGAGACCTAGAAATTGACACAAATCGACCGGGAGTGTTTCCGGCCGATTTTTTTATGCCGTGTTTCTTTGCCGGAGACGAACTTGACACTGATTCACACATGTGGTATAATGACTTTATATATCAGTATCAGCACAGAAAGCATTTCTGCGAAAGGAAAAGAAAGTGACTCAGATTGTTCATGTTATCTATCGGGATAAATTTACGGATGGCTATATCAAATTTATGAATGAGTATTTGTCCGAATACCGGCATCTTTTTTATACAACGAAAGAGGGCTTTGATGTCGATCTCACTTCAAATGACAATGTGATATTTTTGGATTCATTTAATGATCTGCACAAGCGGGAAAACAAAAAGAACCTGATGGATGCGGATCTTATTATTATTTCCGGCTTTTTCTTTTTTAAGGAAATGCGGGCGTTTTACAACCGGAAGATTTTGAAAAAGACCTATTTTCACCTGTGGGGTGCCGACCTGTACTGCCTGAAGGAAAATGAAACTGTCAATATGAGGCTCGGGAATCTTTTGAGAAAATATTTCTTTGTCAACGCCGGGGGGATTATCAATCTGATTCCGGGGGACTATGAGATCTTATGCAAGTACTGCACCCCGAAGGGGAAACATTTCGTTGCCCCCATGTGCAGCGGCGGAGTAATCCCGAAAATTATCTCGGAGCTGCGAACCTGCGAAAAGCGAACCAACCCGTATCGGATTCTTGTGGGCAATTCCGCAACGCCGTCGAACCAGCATCTTGAAATCCTGCAAACCCTGGAGCGGTTTAAGAATGAGCAGATCGAGATCGTCTGCCCGCTGTCCTATGGCAATGCGGACTATGCAAAAACGGTGATCGACTTCGGGAAGAAGTTGTTCGGCTCGAAGTTTGTGCCCTTAACGGACTATATGGACAAGACGGCATACTACCGCACGATTGCCGAATCATCCGTCGCCATCTTCAACAACGACAGACAGCAGGCGATGGGGAATATCAATGCCTCGCTGGGACTGGGGTGTAAGGTCTTTCTCAGAACAGATACGCCCATGTGGGAGATCTATCATCAGGAGCGAAAGTATGTGATCTATAAAGTGGAGGATATTGCGCAGATGTCATTTGAGGAATTCCTCAAAAATGACACGGATCCCCAGTATAACTGGGAGCAGTATCGGAAGTCAACGGACTTGGAAAGCAGTGTGCAAAAATGGAGAAATGTGTTTAATTCGATAGAGGAAAGAAAATGAGTTCAACGAATGTGATTACAAACTTTTTCTGGCGTTTTCTGGAGCGGTGCGGTGCACAGGGTGTAACTTTCATTGTATCCATCGTTCTTGCAAGACTTTTGGATCCGACTGTTTATGGCACGGTGGCGCTGGTCACGATTTTTACAACGATCATGCAGGTCTTTGTGGACAGCGGAATGGGAAATGCGCTGATCCAGAAAAAGGATGCGGATGACCTTGACTTTTCAAGCGTATTCTACTTTAACATGGCGATGTGCTCCGTCCTTTATCTGATCATGTTCTTTGCCGCACCGCTCATTGCATCCTTTTATCGAATGCCGGAACTGACCGCAATTGTGAGAGTGTTAAGCTTCGTTGTGGTGATATCCGGCGTGAAGAATGTCCAGCAGGCATATGTTTCACGGCACCTGATGTTTAAGCGCTTTTTCTTTTCCACACTCGGCGGAACTATCGGTGCAGCTGTCATCGGAATTGCAATGGCGTATCTGGGATTCGGCGTGTGGGCGCTGGTGGCGCAGATGCTCTTTAATGCCGCAGTAGATACGACAATTTTGTGGATCACCGTCAAGTGGCGTCCCAAAAAGATGTTTTCGTTCCAACGGCTGAAGTCGCTGTTTTCCTATGGGTGGAAGCTTTTGGCTTCCTCGCTGATAGACACGGTATATAATGACCTGAGACAATTGATCATTGGCAAAAAATATTCATCGGGGGATCTCGCCTACTATAATCAAGGCAAGAAGTTTCCGCAGCTGATCGTTACCAACATCAACACCTCCATCGACAGCGTGCTTCTGCCGACCATGTCAAAGGCACAGGATGACATGGCAGCAGTCCGTTCCATGACACGCCGGGCGATCAAGACCAGTACGTTTCTGATGATGCCGGCGATGATCGGACTTGCCGTGTGTGCGGAACCGCTGGTTCAGCTGATCCTCACGGAGAAATGGCTGCCCTGTGTTTTGTTTTTAAGAATCTTTTGTATTACCTATGCATTTTATCCCATACATACCGCAAACCTGAATGCAATCAAAGCCATGGGGCGGAGCGATCTGTTTCTGAAGCTGGAGATCATCAAAAAAACAGTCGGCATTATCGCAATCCTGATTACCATGTGGATCAGTGTGCAGGCAATGGCATATAGTTTTCTGGTGACAACGATTTTGAACCAGATCATCAATTCGTGGCCAAACAAGAAGCTTCTCAATTACAGTTATCTTGAGCAGGTAAAAGATATGATGCCGCAGATCCTGCTTTCCCTCGGAATGGGAGCAGCGATCTATGCAGTGTCTTTCCTGCATCTAAGCGCTTCGCTGACACTGCTGATTCAGATTCCTCTGGGTGTCCTGGTATACTGGAGCGGCTCCAAGATTTTCCATGTAGAGAGCTATACCTATATCATAGAGATGGTGAAAAATTTCAAAAAGAGAAAGAAGAAGGCTTAAAAATGAAAAAACTACTGATTATTGGCGCAAATCCGGAGACGATCAGCCTGATTGAAAAGGCGAAGCTCATGGGAATCAAAACCTATGTCACGGATTATAACAAGATGACGTATGCCAAAAAGTTTGCGGATGTTCCCTGTGATGTGGACGGCATGGACGTGGACGGGCTTGTTGCCCTTGTCAAAAAGGAACACATTGATGCGGTTCTGGTAGGTGTGGCAGAGGCACTGATCCCGACATACTGCAAGGTATGCGAGGTGCTGGATTACCCCTGCTTTGCGTCCATGGAGCAGTTTGAGATTATGATCTCCAAGGACAACTTCAAAAACACCTGCCGGAAATATCATGTTCCTGTCGTGCCGGAGTACTCCCTGGACGAAATCGACAAAATTGAATATCCGGTCATTGTAAAGCCGGTCGACAGTTCCAGCTCCAAGGGCATCTCCATCTGCCAGAATCGGGAACAGCTGGACGCTGCCATTGAAAAGGCGCTGAGCTTTTCGTTCCGGAAGAAGATTCTGATCGAAAAGTATATGGACGGTCTGGAAGTCATTATCTATTATGTCATTCAGGACGGCAATCCCATTATGGTTGCAATGTGCGACCGCTATACCAGCAAGGAACAGAAGGGCATCACACAGCTTCCGTCCGCCTATATTTTCCCGTCGAAACATATGGAAAGATACAAGGCAGAGGTGGACGAGCATGTCAAAAATATGCTCCGTGGAATGCATGTCCAGAACGGTGTTCTGTTCCTCCAGTCATTTATCGAGAACGGCTCGGTGTATATCTATGAACCGGGATTCCGGCTCAACGGCGCACAGGAGCACATGATCGTATCGGAACTGACTGGAATTGACGCAAAGGAACTTCTCATCAATTACGCATTTACCGGAAAAATGAGCGAGAAGAACGTGGCAGATCGGGCAGACCCCTATTTTCATCACATGGTTGCCTGCAAGCTCTCACCGCTGGTAAAGGAAGGGAAGATCGGCAAGATCACCGGCGTGGAGAAAATCCGGCGATTCAATGGCGTGGTTGCGGTGAATCCGAACTATGAGGACGGAGAAGTGGTTGCCGGCCTTGGAACCCAGCGCCAGATGGCAGCGAATATTTTCATTGTGGCACCGACCATGGAGCTGCTGAAAGAGCGGGTGGATGCAGTGATCGAAAACTTTCATGTGACCGATGAGAACGGGGAGAACATGCTGCTGAAACCGTTTGATACGAAGATTATAGAGAAGGAGTACTGCTGATTTTTGGCAGAAAAAGAATTATGAGCTTGAATGGTTTTTGCAAGAGAAGCGTTTACTGGATTCAGGATTTTCTGCACGGCAGTAAGGTTGGAAAGCATTATCGGGAAATCAAAACTGTCATGCGTTCCGCCGAAACCGGGAAGAAAATACAAAGCGAAAAGCTCGCTGCCCTATTGGCGCACGCCACTGCAAATACAGCGTTTTATCAGAGATATGCCGGAAGACCGCTGGAGCAGTTTCCCATTATGAATAAGTCGAAGCTGATCGAAAACTATGACGCTATCGTGGTTCCCGTTGATAAGATTCCGGAACAGGAGACAGAAAAGGTTCATGTGCAAAAAACAAGCGGTTCCACCGGCACGCCGTTTGCCATATATCAGGATTCGAGAAAACGCCATAGAAGAGTGGCGGAATTGAAGTACTTTGGACAGATGGTGGGGTTCCAATCCCATGAGAAACTGGCGCAGTGCAGAATCTGGACAAACTGGCAGAGCAAGACGAAGTCGCAGATTTTCAGAGAGAACATTTATCCGATCAATGTCAGCAAAATGGATGACGACACGCTGCGGGAACTCTGCCGGACGGTCAGAGAAAACCGGATCACCGCAATTCGGGCATATGCCAGCTGGTATGACAGTCTGCTCGCCTTTTTGATCTCCGGAAAAGGCGATGCTGCCGACCTGAAAACTGTAAAAGTCATGTTTTCCACGTCGGAGGCATTGAATGTTGCGACAAAAGAGGCATTCCAAGAGCAATTTTGCATTCCCATCGTGGAGTGCTATGCGGATGAAGAAGCGGGAATCATGGCGCACCAAAAGGTTCACGACAATCGGTTCTATCTAAATCATGCAAGCTATATTTTTGAGATTCTGAAACTGGAGGAAGACAAACCGGCGGCATATGGAGAACTGGGACGGATCGTCATCACGGACTTGTATAATTATGCATTTCCGCTGATTCGATATGATACCGGCGATACTGCCATTCTTGCGAAAGGCAACGAAGAAACCGGAGGCTGGGACTATCTCGAAAAAATTTACGGCAGAAGACTGGATCTGATCTATGACACAAAGGATAACCCGATTCATCCCATGAGCTTTGCCCGTGTTTTGAAAAATCTGGACGGAATCAGACAATGGCAGTTCATTCAGAAGGACAAATCAAAATATCTCCTGAAACTGAATGTTCAGAAGGAGAAGTTTGATCTGGAAAACACCTTGCTGGAAATCCGGAAAATCGTTGGTCAGGATGCCGATGTTCAGATAGAATATGTAGAGGACATTCCGGTTCTCGCATCAGGGAAACGAAAAATGGTGATTTGCGAATGGAAAAAATCCTGACATGAGAAAATGCCGTCGCAGGGAACTGTAGGAGGAGAATAGAAAATGAATAAAATTCTGGTCACCCGTTCCTCAATGCCAGATTATGAGGAATACTGTGAAGAAATCAAAGAGCTTTGGGACAGCCACTGGCTGACCAATATGGGGAAAAAGCACAAGCAGCTACAGGCAGAACTGGAGGCAATGCTGGACGTGCCCCATGTGACGCTGTATGTGAACGGACATCTTGCGCTGGAAAATGTAATCGCTTCGTTCAATTTCCCCAAGGGCAGCGAGGTAATTACGACACCGTTTACATTTGCCTCGACAACGCATGCAATTGTGAGAAACGGACTGGAGCCTGTGTTCTGCGACATCAATCCGAAAGATTACACCATGGATGTCACCAAAATCGAAGATCTGATCACAGACAAGACCTGTGCGATCGTTCCGGTTCACGTTTACGGCAACATGTGTGATGTGGAAGAGATCGAAAGAATTGCGAAGAAATATGACCTGAAGGTGATCTATGATGCGGCGCACGCATTTGGCGTGACATACAAGGGAAAGTCGAGTGCTTCCTTCGGGGATGCATCCATGTTCAGCTTCCATGCGACGAAGGTCTTCAACACCATTGAGGGCGGTGCGGTTTGCTATCATGACGGCAGCCTGACACAGAAGCTCAACGACCTGAAAAATTTCGGCATTCACGGACCGGAAGAAGTCGCATACATCGGCGGAAACGCCAAAATGAATGAGTTCCAGGCAGCGATGGGAATTTGTAACCTGCGCCATCTGGAAGCCGAAATTGCAAAACGTCAGGCAGTTGTGGAACGGTACCGCAGCAATCTGGGCGGCATTGACGGCGTAACAATCTGTGAGATACAGCCGGATGTGAAGTCGAACTATGCGTATTTCCCCGTGATGTTTGATGAAAAGGTGTTCGGTTTCAGCAGAAATGAGGTCATGGCAAAGCTTGCGGAAAACGGAATCGGCGCAAGAAAGTATTTTTACCCGCTGACGAGTGTTTCTCCCGCCTTCAACGAAAAGTATGATCCGTCTGAAACACCGGTTGCGCTGCATCTCAGCAAGCGTGTTCTGACATTGCCTTTGTATGCGGATTTGCCGCTGGAGGATGTCGACAGAATCTGCTCCATTGTCCTGAGCGGACATCATCCGGCTTAAAAAGGAAGGGTTGCAGCATATGAAGAATGGCAACATTGCGCAGGCAGGACAGCCGAAACCCGCTTCGCATCGGGATTCCAACATAGAATTGTTTCGGATCATCACCATGTTTTTCATCGTCGCCCATCATTATGTCGTAAACTCAGGGCTTACGCTGGAGGACGGCCCGATTGCAGCCAATCCGCTGTCTGGCAATTCGATTTTCCTGCTGCTTTTCGGGACATGGGGAAAAATCGGCATAAACTGTTTTGTCATGATAACAGGATACTTTATGTGCAAGAGCAGCATTACCCTCAGGAAATTTGCGAAGCTGCTTGGCGAAATTATGTTCTACAAGATTGGAATCGGATTGATTTTCCTGATTACGGGATATGAACCGCTTTGTTTGAAATCCCTCGTCAAAACTTTTCTTCCGGTAAGCTCGGTGGAAACAAATTTTGTGGGCTGCTATATTTTGTTCTTCCTGTTTATCCCCTTTCTGAATATCCTCATTCGAAACATGACAGAGAAACAGCATATTTTGCTGCTGCTGCTTTGCGGATTTACCTATGTGTTTTTCGGAACCATTAAGAAAATGCCGGTTTCTATGAACTATGTTTCCTGGTTTATCGTTTTGTATTTCATGGCATCCTATATCCGAATGTATCCGAAGCATATTTTTTCCAAAACAAAATTGTGGGGGATGCTCACCGCAGGAAGTATCGTGCTGTGTTCTCTCTCTGTCGTTTGCTGTGCATGGCTGTCTTTGAAACTGCACCAGAACATCTGGTACTTTTTTGTGACGGATTCGAATACGTTCTTAGCGGTGCTCGTTGGTGTGTGTGCGTTTATGTTCTTCAAAACAATAAAAATAAAGTACAGCTCATTTATCAACACCGTTGCGTCCACCACATTTGGAATTCTTCTGATTCACGCAAATTGTGATGCCATGCGCCGCTTCTTGTGGCAAGATGTGTGTCAAAATGTCAAAGTGTATGATTCACAGCTTATGCCGCTGATTTCAATCGGTTGTGTATGCGCTGTATTTTGCGGATGTTCTTTGATTGACTGGCTGAGAATCCGGTTTATTGAGAAGCCGTTCATGAAAAAATTCTTGGTATGGGAGCCGAAAATCATCGCATGGTGGCACAGGAAAGAAGAAAAATACGCAAAATTT
>NZ_FR898084.1:0-21886 GCF_000437175.1 Ruminococcus sp. CAG:330
CCCGTCCGCTGGTGGAGCACACCGGTAAGCTGATTCAGGACATGTTTGCGGAAACCGGGCTGTCCTGGAACGATATCGATGATGTGATTCTTGTGGGTGGTTCTACCCGTATGACCATGATTGAGGACTACATCACGGAACTGCAGGGAAAACCGGCACTGCGTGGTGTTAATGCGGATGAGGCAGTTGCCCTTGGTGCAGCCATCACAGCCGATTCCATTGCGCAGTCCATTCAGAACTTCTCGCTGGACGGTCAGGTTGGATTTGAGATTTCCGCCGGAAATAAGACGGTCAAGGATGTCATCTCCCATTCGCTGGGACTGATCGCAGCACGGGAGGAAAATCAGGGCGATGTGCTCTATCGGACATTCTATAACGAGATCATGATTCCGCGAAACACTGCCACCCAGCAGGCAACGATGACCAAACAGTTCCGGCTGAACTCCAACACACAGGACATTTACCTGACTCAGTGGGAGAGCGAGTCGCTGCCGGAGGAGAGTGCCATCATCGGCAAATATCAGACCATGGGCATCACCCCGAACCAGCCGTTTTCGGTGACTTACTTCCACAATCCGGACGGAACGGTCAACATCACAGCAGAGCAGTCCGGAAAGCAACTGCGGGTACAGAAGGTGCTGGAGTGCGCCGACCGTACCTTTGAGCCGGAGAAAATCCAGATGCCATCTCATGGTGCGATCGTCATTGCCATTGATCTGTCCGGCAGTATGAGCGGTGTCTTGGATCAGGCGAAGGATTTCATCTACGACTTTGTCAAGAAGTTCTCGTCGGACGCTGTTTCCATCGGCATGGTTGGCTTTGCCTCTCGGGAAAAGAAAATCTGTGACCTGACCAATGACCGAAACCAGTTCCGCAGTCTGGTGCGGAAGATGGAGGTCGGCGATACTTTGGGCTACGGCACGAGCGCCAACCCCATGGATCATGCATATCAGATGCTGAAAGCGGAGGCAAGCCGTAAAACACTGAAATATGCCTATACCATCGTTCTCACAGACGGTGAGTGGACATCGGATGCTGCACGAGATGCTATTTCGGACAAAAAGAAATATGTGGCAAGCGGTTTTGAAATCGTTGCGCAGGGTTTTGGCGATGCAAACGAGAAGTTTATCAAAAATCTGGCGACCCGAACCGATCTGTCCGGCGTTGGAAATCTATCCAATCTGGGCTATGCAATGACCAACATTGCACAGGTACTGAATTCCTCCCACTGAGTATGCGGGAGCAGTCCTGCATAAAGATTCAGAAAAGTATCGGGGAAAGGAAAAGTGTAAATGATCAAGTATAGTGAAGACGCAAATTTGTACGTGGAAACTCGTTCTCCTATGGAAAAATGTTCTCCTCCGGCACCGGTAAAGGTGACGGCATATCGGCAGATCGCCATGAAGCTCGCTGATGGTGTCACGCCGGAAATCACGGAGCGCATGCTGAACGACAATTACCATGAGGCGCTTCGACTGTTGGAAGAGGATGTGTGTCAGGTTTATCGGCTGCTGAGCGGAAAGGGCGGCGTGACGCAGGAGGAGTGGGACTTTATCGTTGACAATGTGAAAAAGGGAAACTATATGTTCCAGAACATTGTCCTCCAGCTGGGAACGCCTATGAATCCGGTCATCGGCGCCACGGGAACACCGGCGCAGAAGCGGGAGATAACGGAAAAATTCCTGAAGCAGATTCTCAGCAAACACGGCATCTCACTGCAAATCGTTCCGCCAATTCCGGGGGATTACCTTTATGAAAAGACGGAGGACTATCTGCGCGGTCTGGCAGCTGCTCTAAAGATCCACATGGAATTCAAAAGCATTGAAACTCATCTGGAATCCTGCGACTACGTCAAAACCAAAAAGCGGCTGCACTATATCACGATCTACGACTTTTTAAAATACCATCTGGGCTGCAATAAAATTCCGAACAAACAGGAGCTGATTCAGCTGCTGCAAGGCTGTAAGGATCACGATGTGCTGGGAATTCGTCTGTCCGTGGACGAGATCCAGAAGATTCCGGGGGACTTTTTCGCAGAGTACGAGCGCTATCGGGATTTCAAGATGATTCAGGTCATGGGACGCTGGTTCGGAAAGTCCACTGTGCGCTGTATTAGTTCGGCAGCGTACCGCTATTTTGCCGACCAGATCGACGAAAATCTGCTCAACGATGCGCTGCACTATATGAAAGTGCACACTGCCACCTTGATGCCGAAAAAGAGCGTTTCCAGATTTGAGGGAACTAGTGCGATTTTCCGATATTCTGTGGGGGGCTTCACCGGCCGGCAGCTCTGGGCAACGCTGGACACCAACGGCTATGCCAAGGATTATCGCCAGACTGCGAAGCTGATCAAAGATGTTGGCATTCAGGGCTTTCGGGCGGATAATCTGCAAATGGGAAAGACGTACTACGCTAGTTTGTGGGAGATGAACGATGATGACGATGTGGTGAAGCTGGGTGATCTGCCGGCAGTAACTCCGGGAATCAACTGGCCGGATGTGAAGTCCGTCCAGAAGATGCAGTCCGATCGCTCTCTGCGTCTGACCGTTGAGTTTACCAACCGAAGCCAGATAGCGCAGTTCCAGTATATCGCTTGCGTCAAAGCGGGAACAGCGAGAATCCAGAGTCCGAAAGACGGCATGAGACTTATGGGAACGGTCAGCGGAAATAGCATTTCCTTTCAGGCACGGAATCTCCAGTATGACCAGTCCTATCAGATCTGTGTCTTTGCGGTGGATCGCAGCGGAAAATATGGAAAGCGTATCGTCCCCGATTTCTCGTATACGCCAGTGGAAAAGGAGATGCTACGTGTCATTCGAAAAGAGGGACGGCGGGTCGATGAAGTCAATCTGGACTTCGACGGGAACCAGTGGCCAAGTTCGGAACTGCCGGATGGGACAATTATCCAGTTCGCCTGCCGTACTGACCGCTTCCCCAAGGATATGAATGACAGCGAGCCTGGCTACGAAATCGCACCGCTGGGGAAAGTGTCCTATTCTGGCGGCGCATTCAAAGTCAAAATTCGAAAGAACGGCGGGTCGTCTGCCGTGCTGTTCCTCTGCGGATGGATCAAGAGCGGAAACGCTGTCGGAACCTTGGTGATTCGAAATGCGCTGTATGAGATCAATTATCACCGTCAGAAAGAGGGCGTGTTCGGGCACAAATATTCCGTGACGTTCCACGTTGCCAGCCATATTCCGCGCATCCCCCGCCTGAGCTTTGTCGCTTACAATCGGGGCGGAAATATGGTTGCCTCCGGAACGTTCGACTCCCAGAAGATTGACAGCAAGGGTGCTCCTGTTCAGGATGTGCGCTATGAATTTACCGCTACCGGAAAGGTAGCAGGCTTTGTGATCCGGCCGGAAAATCTCGCAGAACGCCGTCTGTTCTATTTTCGGGAGGTCTGAGAGATGGGTAAGATGTATCGCTATCCCCACGATTACTGTCCCTATTGCTATCATAAAATCGAGACATATTCGTTCTATTGCCCAAAGTGTGCTGGACAGCATCCGGAAACTGCGATCACACAGCCGGACAAGAATATTCCGCTGGATTATCGGGGGATTCCCCTGTGCAGCAACTGCGGCAGTGTCATGCGAATCTGCTGCTCCAACGATGCCTGCCGGAATCAAAACAACATCATTCCGCCGGAACCCACTGCTGTGGTAGCCATCGCCGGCTTCTCAAGCTCCGGAAAGAGCACCTATCTGCTTGACGTGGTAGCGTCCAAATCCAGCGAGACCGGTGTGCTGGTGTCTGCCAAAAGCCACGCACTGATCGAGTGGCGGGAACAAAATCTGCATCGGATTCAACAGTCGGATGTGCTGGACAGCACGCAGAAGCATGCGGATAACTTTTCCTCCGTGGTGGGGTTCCAGTCTGTTGCCAAAAAAGACTGCGAGGAGATTATCCTGTCGCTGACAGATCGTCCCGGTGAGGAATCGCAGGAGATGGAACGGCTTGCCAGCCTGAACTATCTGTTTTGTGCGGATTACATCATTTTGCTTTTGGATTTGCTGAACCTTCCCGGAATGTCGGAGGAACTTCGGGCAAAGGACATCGACTTTCCGCAGCAGGAGGCGACCGCCCAGAGCAATGAGATCGCCATCGAAAATATCATCGGTGCACTGGAACAGCAGCAGGGCAAAAAGGGAAAAAAGATTCCGCTGTTTATCGGCGTTGCCAAGTGGGACTATGCGGAAAAAGCCGATTTGTGCCCGCCGGGCTTTTCTATCGGATGCGAGGGCGCAGATACCACGGCGGTTTTGGATGCCAAGGGACGGCTGGATAAGAAGCGCTGGAATCTGAACAGCAATCTGATTCGAAATTTTCTGATGCAGCACAACGAGGAAAATCTGGTCAACAAAGCGGAACGCTATTTCAAGACCGTGAATTACTACGCTTTCTCCTGCTTTGGTGCTGCACCGCAGGTCAAAAGCGGCATTGTAACACCGCCCATCCACCATCCGCGCCATATTATGGATCCGTTTTACTGGATCATGAAGGATATGCATGCACTGTAAAAGGAGTGATTGAATCGTGGAGCAATCGATCTATACGTATTGTTTTAAAGACTATGACAGCGGAAATCGTGGCTGGGGCTTCTACTCGTTTTCGGACGGCATGGCAGCCTACTTTCACCGTGCGCCGGAACTTCAGACCATGGCGGACGGGAGAAACTACTGCGTTCCATCCAATTCCGAAGTATGGAAAGTGAATCCCATCACAGACTATGATCGTGATATTGTACAGGAAGCGCAGAGCATTGCACAATACCATCCGCAGCGGTTTTCCTATCAGAAGCTGGAGATTTCCCACGAGGAGACCGCTGTCTTTGTTTTTGGAAAGAATCTGGGACGGGAAATCGTCAGCGAGGGACGTGCCGGAAACAAGCTGGTCTATACGCTGGTAGGCAGCATGCGGGAGGTTCTGGATTATCCCTGCTTTTACGGTGACAATGCGTTTTTCCAGAACAAACTGACACGCTCGTATTTCGTCAACGGCAATCGGGATAGCCGTGCAGCAGCATTGCCGCCGGTTTCTCTGATTGCTGGAAAACGTGTGACACGGGAGTCGGTACACGCATTTTTGCAGGCTGATTCCAACCGCATGGAATATCTGGCAAGCCTGTTCTATGCGCTGTTGCAGGAGCGTTCCGGCGGAAATCGTCCCATTCTGATCTGCGATAAAAAGGAAAACATCATCTTCTGGATCGCAGCTGTTACGCTGCTGTTTCCCTTGGAGATCGCCAAGAACATCTCGTTTAACACCTATGACGGACTTGGAGAGACGTCTGTCCCGCAGATTCCCGCGCAAATGGCACTGTGCGGCGTATATTCCCCCACAGTCAACGGTGCGCCGGAAAGTCATGCCACCAATTACGATGCCGGAGCATTCCAGAATCGGAAAGATGTGGTGCTGTTTGACTTGGAGTGCCTGCTGCTTCCCACAATAAAAACCGATGCGTTTCTGCCGGTGATTCGTGCATTTTGCCAGGGAGATGAGAAGCTGCTTCAGGAATATCACCAATACCTGATGCATAACACGACCTACCGGGATTACGGCACGGAGTACACTGCATTTTATCCGGTTGGCACGGAGCGTGCAGCGCTGTTCCCGTACTATTCCAGAGAGGTGCAGGAGAAGATGCTGCATGCCGTGTATCCGTCCAAACTGTTCAGTGCTTCGCTCAGTGATGCGGAATTGCAGGATGCCATTGTCGTTTTGCGGAGCAGCCTGAAAAACGGACTGCTCTCTCGGGAACAGTTGCTGAATGAAATTTGGCGCTATGCTGCGGATGCGCTGAAAGATGCGGAGGATGATTTCCAGCATCTGATACAGCTGGAGGCAGTTTGCCAACTGGTGGGCTATTCCACAGAGACGATAATCCGTATGTATTTCTGCCAGAAGCCAAAGCAGTGGTGCGAGTATTTTGCTTCCATGAAAAAATGCTCGGAAAACAAGCTGATTCTCTTGCTGAAGCTGCTGGATCTGAGTCGTCCGGAGGAGCAGGAGGCATTTCAAATTTTGGCAAGGCTCCTGTCAGAGTCGGAGAATGGAAAGGCGAAGGTTAAGCAGTTCCTCTCCAGGCAGCTGGAACGGCTTTTCGGCGTTGCGCAGCCGACAGTTTCTCCGCAGATGGCGTTGGATCTTCTAAGTGCCAGCGATTGTGCAACGGTATTTTCACAGCATCTGGCCAAACTGTACATGCAGTGGAATCCGAACTATCAGGAGCAGGCATTTTCAATTCTGGAGAGTTCCTACCTGGGGGATGCATTTGTCCACGCCCTGCAGGAGATGATCTGGAGCCAGCCGGATGCTTTTCAGAGAGCGTATCAAACCATCGAGATGATGCAGCGGCATGGCAGCCGTTTCACGGCAAGCTGGGAAGAACGTTTTCATCAGAATCTTTCTCAGATGCCTCTGCAGCATCAGTTTGAATGGACGATTTTGCTGCTCCAGAACGGCGCTTGGGGATATTCTCTGGAGTTTTCAAAACTTGTGGAGAATTTGCTGCTGCAGGTGCCGTTCCACTCGGAGAAAGAACTTGCAGGCTTCTCGCTGCTGATCTGCTGCCGTATTGCGTCGCTGGGCGGTACGCAATATCCCATTTTTCTGATTTATGGAGCAGTAAAGCGTTCCGGCATTAAATTCAAGAGCTGGAAAAGAGTAGCAGAAGTCGTGTCGTGTACAGAATTTCCGCCGGAATTGGTGCAGTGTATGCGGGAAATGCTGGTGAACGACGTTCAGCGCTTTTTTGACGAAGAAAAGGACGCTGGACATGAACCGAGCGAGGAAACCCGAAGCGTTCTGAAAAAATTCAAGTTTTTCGGCAGGAAATAGGCGCAAATTCCAGCGAAAAAACGCATTCTTTCCAGAAGCTCCAGTCCCATGCACAAAAAACGAAAAAAACTACCTCTCATAGAATCTTCCGTTTTTGTCATACTATTAGTGCAGCACGAAAGCCGCTGAAATTTAGGCGCAGCTGCAAAAAGTCAAAAACCAAAAGAATGAAAAAGGAGATGTCATCATGAAGGGTGAATTTACGCAGAAGGGCAAGGAAGCTATGGAACGTTTTAAGATGGAGTCTGCAAGCGAAGTTGGCGTGACTTTGAAGCAGGGCTATAACGGCGATCTGACTGCACGGGAAGCCGGTTCTATCGGCGGACAGATGGTCAAGAAAATGATTGACGCCTACAAGATGCAGTAACATCTGTAGGATTCCGGAGATTATAAAAAACAAAGACAGATGCACTGTGTTTTACAATGCATCTGTTTTTTTGTTATGATGTTTATCATTTCTTTCTTTCAATTCCATCGAAAAGTATTAAAAAATAGTTAAATCTGTACAAGCGTATTGACTTTTAAAATAAAAGTATGTTAAAATAACCTACGTCGGGCTGGCTTTATGTCTTTTCGTAAGCATCTTTGCGATACAATTCTTATGATACTTTATGAAAGTATTTGAATGTTCATCTTTTTGGAAATTTAAATTTTCGCAGCACAGAACCGGTACAAGAAATAACATATTTTTACAGGAAAGGAAGACAGATGAAAGGGAAAATTTGGGGGCACTCACGAGTCAAACGCTTTTTGGCTGGTTTGAGTGCGATGACAATCTTAGCAGGGACAATTCCGTTTGCGGCGTATGGCTCACTGACGATGGCAGCGCATGCAGAAGAAGCTGGTACCGGCGAACAGGAGGAAAATCCGTTTTTGGTTTCCTCTGCAACTACAAAGTTTAACCTTACTGGCGGGATCATGAACGATAGTTCATTTGTGGTCAGCAATGGCATATGCAGTTTGTCTGACGATGCCGAACCGACCTGCATTCCCAATCCGGAACCGCCGGTAAACTCTAACCTCGTGTTTGCCGGCTGGGCCAATACTGCTGGAGAGATCGTAACCGAGTTTCAGGAGAATATGACTTATTATGCAAATTGGAAATATGGCACGACCAGCGAAACCAACCGCATTTCTAATTTGACATATCTGCTGTTGAATCAGAATAGCAATTTTTTTGATTTGCGGGGAAATGGCGGATCTCTCAGAACAACATACGGAGATGCTGGCTATAACTTGTACTATAAGTATAAGATCGACGAAATTTCTGCAAATATCAGAAGCAACATTACCGCTTTTGATGCGCAGAATGCAGAGTATTGTATTGGTAATTAGATTTATGTGACACCGATTTTTTCGTTTAGTGATTCCAAAGGAAAAATTTCGGAGAATGAGCAGGAAAATGCCTTTGTGAAGATCACCTACGTCATTCAGAACAGAAGTGAAAATCCGGTGACGGAGTTCGGACTTGCCAGCACTGCAGATGTTATGATCGGTGGCAATGACCATGCAGCAATTTATGGCTACAGCGCCGATCAGACGCCAGTTACCAGTGAAAATCACACCATGTTTTCCAATGTGCCAAATATTGAGATGCATGATGGTTCTGGAAACATCTTCAGTCTTTCTCTGTCTGATGATGGCGACTGTTGGTGGGGCGTTTATAGCAGCAGAACACAAAATGCTTATACTGGACACAACGGTTCTAATTATTCTACGGGCTATGATTCCGGTATCTCGTATTCCTGGCAGAACATCAATCTTGCGCCGGGAGAAACTGTTTTCAGAAGTGCTGTTTTTGCCGCAGGAGATATTCACTTGTTCCGCAAGCATGCCTATGATGCAAATGGCTATTGTTTTGGCGGTACGGACTGTGAACTTGCTATCGATCATGCTGATGAAAACAGTGTCATTTATCAGGCACCCATTTTCACAAGGATGACATTTGGGATTATATTCAAGATGTGATGTCTGCTACCGGAACTGATGACATCGATTTCAAAGGCAAGCAGCTTCCGATTTCAGATACAGTTAAGCAAACAAAAATAAACAGATTCCTATATCATGAAAGCGCTTCTGCGAAACAGCTGTCTGTTCCACGGGAGCGCTTTTGTTATCAACGAAATAGAATTGTTGGAATTTTAATCGATTTCTCTTACTGTTCCATCACCGGCACCAAAACCGTCGGCACATCGAATCGATTGACGCCCGTATCAAAACGAAGTACCGAGTACCGGGAGCCGATCATTTCGTTTTGATACAGCGCATCGCTTTTTTTCTGGTCAAAATAATGAAAACTCATCAGAAGCTTCACATCCTCCTGATACTGTTTCAGTGCCTCCAGATTTTCATAGAAGCTCTCCCGAAGCTGCAGAACACGTTCGTTTGTCAAATGACGGCAAGCGGCAGAGAGCTTCAGATGAATTTCGTCCTCCTCGCAATAAAAATGCTCCTGATCCGGCACGCACGTTTCTTCTCCGGCAGGATACACTTTCCCATCCGACAGATGGAGAAAATACGGCTTGCCATTCTTGAAATAGGTAACGTCCATGACGCTGATGTTTCCCACATCCATTGCCTTTGCGAATTTCTCGTCAAATATGTCATAAAACAAGTCTTCATCTGCCCACGACAGATCCGGAAGTACCTCCTCTTTTTTCTCATCGAACAGCGCCATCCAGGTTTTCAGCTTCATTGTCAGATGAATGAAAAAGTTTTGATCTGTAACCCACTCGCCTTTGCCAAATTCTGCAAGACTGATTTCCTGATACTTTGCCGCACCATAAACTGCATAGTTATAACCATAATCGTCGCTGGAAGTTTCGAAGGCAAAGGAACCGTTGTTGAGCGTGTCCACCTTTTTCAGGTCCTCGTACAGCTGATTTCCAAGCTGAAAAGCCAATTGGGTATAGTTGGAATCCATCTCGTATTCCGTGTAGTCGGGCTGTTTGTCCTTGCGGAAACCAGCGAACAAGTCGTCTTCTGAGTTTTCTTCCGACCATTTCTGTTCCGTCTCCTGAAAACGCTTCTCCAGCAGCTGCAAAAGCTCCAGTGCCTCTTTCGTGTCTGTGTAAATGCGGATTTTTGCTTCAAACCATCCAAATGCATTCATTTTAATTCCTCCATGTTCCTTTTTTGTCATGATATTCTTTGAATCATGATTTGTTTTTGTTTTCAAATACATTATACCAGCTTAGATATGAAATTTCTGTATTTCAAATATAAAAATAAAAAATCTGCAAATACCAATAAAGATTCGCCATACCCCTTGACAAATCATGCGGATTCTGGTATATTGCAATTGTCAGAATGTGATCGGAAAACGTAAGAATCACTGTTGGAAGCTTGTGACGGATTGCGTGAAAATTCAATATTTAGCTTTGACCAGTGACTTTTGCGGATTTACAGGGAGGAAGAATATGGATATTGCTTCGTATATCAATTCCGGAGACATTGCAGCACATTGCCGAAAAATCGGATATCATTTTTCGGCAATGGAGGCGGCATTTTGCATTGGAACGTGTCTTCACATTTCTCTCATCGAGAAGCACGCCTTGTTGCGGGAATTGATGCGAACGGCGGAGGACGATTAGAATTTTTGGATTCGCCGGACATTCGCCGGTATCACCGGAACACAGCATTTACTCCGGCAGAACAGGCGGTTCTGATCAGTATGAGTGTGAAGCAATCCGTCACAGAAAAAATGGCAGCGCTCCGGCAGCTTGCTGCGCAATATTCCTCGGCGGAGTTCGGGGCGGATCGGGTACGCCATACCTTTCCGGATTTTCGGGAGGGCGTTTTGGAGTATGTGACACGGATGCAGGAGGCATTGGAAAAGCAGTATGAACCAGATGCCGTTGTGTTTTCTGTGATCTGTACAGAAGCCGGATATTCCGAAGAAAAACCGGTGTATTTCAGTAATTTTGAAGAGGCATATTCTTATCTGAACGAGCAGCATGCCGAATATATGCAGCCATTTTCCGCAGAAATCCACCGGATTCCGCTGGAGAATGCCAGGACACAGGTTGAATACATCTATTACTGGAATTCCGAACATGTGCTGTACGATATGCAGCTTCGGGAATGCGCATCGAGTCTGGATTTGGATACCTGTTTTGTTGCGGTTCCGCTGCCGTTTGCGGAAGGGGATCTTGTCAAGTGTCCGGATCGCTTTGGAAATGTGAACTATGGTGTTATTCGCGGACTGTGGAACGAAGCAGACGATGAAAGACACCGTGAGTACGGAGATATCTCGGATATGCTTCTCAATCTGGAGGAATATACGGCAGACAAGACGCACGCTCTGGGCGGTTTTTTTCATCGCATCTGTGATGTATTCAGCCTGTGGCTGAGCGCTTGCACTGCGGAGGAGCTGCCGGAAGATCAGAAGTATCTGCTGTTGATACAGGACGTGATTCAAGGAAGAATGGATACCTTTCAGCTGCTGGAATCCTACGGAACCAACCAGCTGCAAAGCACAATGCAATTTTTTCATGCCAATGAATTGGGAGGGGAGTAACTGATGGAATTTAACGAATATCGAAAGCTGCGCATTTCAGCGCCGGTAACGGAAACCATTCAGACAAAAAATATCTGCACCATGCTGTTCCCGCGCACACCAACAACGCCATCGATTCTCCATGGTGTTTCGTCGCCGGAAGATACAGCGCTGATTCGTTTGCCGGATTATGTTGGACAGAGTGAAATTGTGGATCTCATGAGCAGCACATTCTCCGGAAATGCCACGGTGCAGGAGATCATTTTGCCGAAACACCTGCGAATTCTCCGTGAAAATGCGTTTTCCGGATGTACTGCTCTTCGGTGCATCTGGATTCCAAAAACTGTGAGAGATATTCCGGAGGACGTATTTCTGCATTGTGATGCGCTGGAAGCGGTCTACTATGAGGGAAGCAAGCAAATGTGGGAGAAACTGCCCATTCGGCGGTATCGGGATTGTGTCAGCTCCAAAGGAATGGGTGCGAAATTTACAGAAAAACGAGTGCCGCTGGCAGGGAACGAAACGCTGTTTCGGGCGACAGTTTATTTTGACTGCATCTGGGAATCCTGATTGCAACACAGTTCAATCACAAACAACAAGAGCTAGCATTCCATATAGGATGCTAGCCCTTCGTTTTTCGATTCATTTGCAGTCATCGAAAATCTCTACGAGATTTTTACCAGAGAGATGTTGGAGAGTGTGACATTGTAGGAATCTTTCCCGCCCAGCTGAAAGATAATAGAAGCCGCTGCATCGTCCTGCTCTGCTGTGAACTCTGCGGAGAAGTGCGTCTTTTCGGAAACCGCATCAAACTTGCTGCTGAAGTATATGCTTCCATCCGCACCACGAACCTGTACCGGCAATTTCCCGTCATATCCCGAGGTGCAGTCGAATTCCAGCCGGTAGCTTCCGCCGTTTTTGAGCGGAACGCCGGCAATTTCGGCTTCAATGGCATCCGGTGTTTCACCGCCGGTGACCATGTTGATCCAGAAAGATTTGTCATATCCCACATAAGAGGCGGCATTTCCGCCTTTTTCCGCAGCAATATTCAGGCGGTATTCCGCATCCGCTGCCATGTCTAGCCCGATCTGATCGGATTCCATGCCGAGCGCCTGACAGATCTTGTCCGCCAGAACATAGGCGCTTTTCTGCTGGGTGACTGCCGAGGGGTGCCAGTCAGAACCGATGCCGTCCGCCTGATTTTGCAGCGTTGATTCATAACTCATAATGCGCTGATCTCCCGTTTCTGTGCGGTACTGTTCTACTGCATTCTCCACGCTGGGATAGAGATCACCGCCCATGGTTCCAAGGGTGCAGATGAGGTAGGCACTGGGGTTCTTTTCCCGCAGGGTTTTAAGAAATTCCACATAGGTGCTGATGAATGCCGGCGTGCGTGCTTCCGCATCCTTGGACACGTAGCTGGAGTCGTTTGTGCCCAGGTTTACGACAACCACATCATAGGAATGGGTGTCGAAATCCCATGGCTTTGCGTAGTCCGGCAGTTTTCCGATCAGCCCGTAGCAATCCGGAATCAAGCTGTCAGTGTTGATGTCGCCGGAGGTGTAACCCGACAGCACACCATATCCGCTGTAGGAAACAGCACTGTAATCGGCATCCAGCTTTTGTGCGGTCAGATAGGCGTAGGATTTCATGAAGTTTTCGGTCGTTGTCCGGAACGGCTCATAGCTGTTGCTGCCCTCTACGCCGTAGGCACAGGTGATAGAGTCGCCGATAAACTCGATGGAGAGCGCCTTTCCCTTTTCCGGAATGACCGCATCGGAGCGGTCGGAAACCGCAGAGATATCTTTCACGCCAACTGCACCGTTCATTGCCTCGGAGAGGTGGATGATCTGAATTTTTGCCGTGCGGATGATTTCGCCCTCAAATAAGGTCATCGTCTTTTCTGCGGAACTCATGACCTCATCTGCAACGATCTCTCCGTCCACCAAAACCGCATAGCGCGGGCGATAGTCGGCTTCGTTTTGAATGGAGCTGTCGCCGGCAAGTGTCACAGAGGCAGAGGTTCCGGTCACTGTAAAGGATACCGCAGAACCGCTCTGCACCAGCCAGGTGGTGTCGTTGCTGCGCATGGTTCTGCCGGTCAGTTTGACAGATTCCGAGGTGGCAGCATAATGCTGCTGTGTCAATTCGCCGGTAGTCTGCTGCATGCTTCGGAGCAGACACAGGTCGAATCCGTTCACAATGCCATCGCCGTCGACATCATCCATCTGCGAGAGTTCCGAAGCCCCCAGCAGCGCTGTTTGCAGCGATTGAAGTTCTGCGTCCGCCGCAGAAACGGGGACGATCTCGCCGAACAGCAGCAGTGCGGCCGTCGGAAGTGCAATCCATTTTTTTCGATTCATGAGGTTCTCATCCTTTCTCCGTGTCATTTGCTGTGTTCAGGAGTTTGTACCGCAGCAGTGCCAGATCCATGCCGTTGATGACGCCATCTCCCGTCAGATCGCCGGTCAGTGTGGCAGAGCCGTTCAGCCCCAGCAGCCACTTCTGAAGCGTTACCGCATCCGCCAGCGAAACCACGCCGTCCCCGTTGACATCGCCGTCCGGCAGTGCTGTATTCCGGTAGACACGTGCGTACATGGTTTCCGCCCAAATGCGCCGCATCTCCTCGTATCCCTCGCTGCATGGATGTACGCCGTCGCTGCTCAGATACTCCGGATGCTCCTGAAGAATGCTGTAAAAGTCCGGCCCGGGAATAACCTGCGGGTACTGGGTATAGATGCGGTCGATCATGGCGTTATAGTCCTGTTCGTAATTCTGCACACCTGCTTCCGTGGCAAAGGGAATTTTCGGAAGCACAGGAATTTTTCCGGCATCCAGAACCGCCTGCACCATGTATACCGTATTCTCATAGTACGTTTGTGCACCGGTCTGGTTGCCCCATGCGTCATTGGTTCCGTAGGCAATGGAGACGTACTTTCCGGGGAATGTTTCCAGCCAGCGGTCAATATTGTTTCTTCCGTCTGTGCTGGTAATTCCGCCGATACCGCCGTTTTCCTGAATGGGGAAGTAGCGGGAATCCAGCCGGTTGAGATAGGTGGCGAATCCCGTTCCATAACAGTTGTTCATACCGCCGGCAGTGATGGAATCTCCCAGAAACAGCCAGCTGTCGCAGATACCGTTGGAAACGTCGTGAATGTCAAAGTTCACCATGCACGTTCCGGATGTTTTTCCGTCTACGCCGGTGATGCGCAGGCGAATCCAGTTGTATCCGGCGAAATCCACGAGATGCTGCCGGGAACTGAGGGTGTTTCCTGTGACGGTTTCTACGATCTCCCATCCGTCTTCCGGATAATCGCCGCCCTGCGCTGCATTTACTTCAATGGTATAATCCGACGGTTCCATGTTGCGGTTGCTGTACATGCCGATGGTATCGTATGCGCTGGTATTGTACCAAACGGCATCGATGATTTGCCGCTGTGCCTCAGGAACACCGGAGAGGTCATAGGCGAGATAATCCTCCGGCGCAGCGCCGTTCCAGAAAGAATAGTAGTAATCGTCGTTTCCGGCGCAGGCAGTAGCTGGATTGACACTGGAATAGGCGGGAACATTTCGGCTGATTACCGGATTGGGCATTTCCACGGTTTTCGCCGAATCCGCAGAAGCTGTGGGCGGAACAAGCAGCGCTGCCGTAATNNGCGCTGCCGTAATTCCGGCAGCAGCTGCGCAAGCAATGATTTTTTTCATACACACAAGTCCTTTTTGAAAAGAATATATTTATAGTATATAATTTTACACTTGGATTGTCAAGTATTTGTAGACAGAATAGCTCGTCAGATAAATTTCTTTCGGTATTGGCTTGGTGTGCATCCGATGCTTTTCTGAAACAGCCGCATGAAATACTTGGCGTCCAGATATCCGCACTGTACTGCAATTTCCTCGATATGCAGGGAAGTGCTTAAAAGCAAATATTTTGCACGGTTCATCTTTGCAGCGATGCAGTCCTGTACATAACTGATACCGAAAAAGCTGCGATACAGATTGCGGAAATAGCCGACACTGAAGTGTAGCCGTGCTGCGGTGTTCTCCATGGATGCAGCTCGTTCTGGATGCTGGTATAGCGTCCTGCGGCAGGCGAGCAGCTTTGCACCGTATGGCGTTTGCAGCTGCTCCTGTGCCCTTTGATGCTGCGCCTGAATTTGCTCCGCCAGCTGCTTTTCCGCTGCCGAAAGTGAGAAGCCGGCACAGGTTCTGACGCAGTCCGCATAGAACCATGCATTCGTTTCGCAGCACTTTGGAAATCCCAACTGGTTGGACAGAAAAACAGACAGCCGTTCCCACATGGCGTCAGCATCCTGCGCTGCTGTGCCGACTTGCAGAATGCCGTATTTTCCGTTTTGAAAATACCCGCAGATCGCCGCTGGAAACAGCTTTTGAAGAAGCTTCGCAACTGCTACAGCATCGTGTACGGTTCTTTCCTGCTGTCTGGAGGAGAAACCATTTTGAAATGTGTCGAATTTCAGAGCTTGTATTCATAGGAAATATATGCGGATTTTCGAGCAAATTTTTTTGCAGACAAGGCAAAAATTTGCAGGCATACTTTCGTATGGCAAGAATTTTTAACGCAGTATGCAACAAAATTTGCCGAAAAGACGTAGATAGACGCCTATGAACACGAGCTCTCAGGATGCCAAACATCAGCGTGCTGTTCCGGCTGGCGGACAGCACTTGTTTGAGCTGACTGCGGAAGCCTGTCTCGTGGTAGAGTCCGGTGACGGAGTCGTAGGTGTCAGAGATGTTCTGACAGGCGATGTAATACTGGATGTCCGTTTTCATGCGCAGAAATTCCAGACCATTGGAAACGGTTTTCGCCCAGTTGCGGAAGATTGGCTCATAGGTAAATACACCGTTGTAGGAGAGCACCACATATCTCATGGTGCGCTTGGCAAAAAAGAGCGGGCTGAAATACGACACCGTGCACAGTTCTTTTGGATTGTAAATGTTGGAGAACACGGCGACATTTGCCGAGATTGTCTGTGCTTGTGTGAGAATACCTTGCAGTAGCTGTTTTTGTTCGGTATCGGCGATTTGTGCAGCAATGACGCCGAACAAGAGCCGTTTCATATCACAGCACCTTCTTTTCCTCCATTATACCGAATCTGCGCTGAGAAGTCAATGAAAATATATGCAAAATATCCACCAAATGTGCAGAAAATCGGTTTTCGAATTTGTGCAGATATGATATAATATATTCGAAAAAGTTTATTACTTTTAGAAGAACACACGCTGAAACATGAAGAATGGAGGTACTTTTTTATGAAACATCATTTTGTTCGGCGATGGATCTCGGCGGCACTTTCCGGAGTTTTGACCGTTCTGCTGCTGGCAGTGCCATTTTCCGGTGCAGTGCCCAAGGCATCGGAAAACTGGAAGAGCCTTCTGAGCGCAGAGCCGATTACGGCACAGGCAGCAGGGGATTTCCGGCGGCCGGTGTCCAACACACAACCTATGTGGATTGTACACATTGATTCGTGGAATTACGCCGATCCGGCAAAAATCATCGATTTGATTCCGGAGGATGTGCTTGCCCTATGTGGTATTCAACATCTCCCTCTCCATCAACTGGGACAGCACCAATCACAAATGGCTAATGGTGTAGGGCGGTTATGCGTGTGCAAAATCGTGGCTGCGCACCTGTGCGGATAAGGGCGTTTGGACGATGATCCAGCCTTCCAGCGGCGGACAGTCGCATTTTCCGGACTATAACGCCTCCACCGATTATGAGGACACGATATTTGCCGAGTTCTTCCGGGATTACTGGGGAAACTGTTACGCCGGACGAAATGAAAACACATGGGTGACCTACAACCCGTTCAAGGACGGCACCCTTGCCGGCGGATATCTCTCCCTTCAGTACAATACTTGCAAGGAATTGGAGTGCACCTATTCCGTCTATACCACTGGTATCATTCGGGAGTATTCCGATGCTGTGGACATCTACGTCAACAACTATGACAAAGAAGATGCCAAGACGTTAAAGACAAACACGTTCAAGATTTACGGTTGCACTGCAGAACCCACGCTCACTTATACCGACCGTGGCATCAATCAGGCAGCCAGCGAGGTGACCACCTCTTATGCCGACGGTACGTATACCATCACCGTCAAACAGAACGGACCGGTAGACATTTCTGTCAAGTGCGGCGGTTCGGAGACCAACCGGCAGACGGCATACCAGGAGGCAGCCTATACTGCACCTGCATTTCCGTCGTTTTATACCGGCATCCGGCAGTATGAGGGCGAATTCTTTGACACCAAGAACGTGGAGGGAAATGTAACAAACGGCTGCTCCAGCGGGATCACAGGCTACTGGGGACAGGGCTTCCTGAAGTTCGGCACCAAGGCAAGCGCAGCTGCAAAGGATACAGTGACCGTCAAAAAGGCAGGAATATTTGATCTGACACTGCGCTATGCAGCTACATCGGATATCTCTTATGTGGATCTGTATGTAAATAGCAAAAAGGTCAAAACGCTTTCGCTGAAAAAAGGCAGCTCCTACAGCGACTGGAAAACGGTAACTGAGAAGGTGACGCTTGCAGAAGGGGACAATGCCATTGAATTTCGGGCAACCTTCGATCTGCCGTGTTCCCTCTATCTGGACTGTTTTGCTGTGGATGGCGATTTCGGCAGCGCATCACCAGTGCTGGAACCGCTGAACGGAAAGTATATCCGCAATCTCACGGTACTGGACACAGAAAACGTGGCGGACTGGTCTATCACTGATTCGTTCGGAACAGGAACCACCCTGTTCGGCGACCGTGAATTTACCGCAGTTTCAATTCCCCAAAACCTGAGCGGTGCGGAAGCTGTTTGCACTGCCTGCGACTCCAAATTGGTTCTGACCGATCTGGCAACTTGTACTGCCGGAGAGAATCTGACCATGTATGTGGCAATGGACACAAGAGTGACCGGCAATCTGCCGGCATGGCTGAACGGCTGGAAAGATACCCGCACCTCCATTCGAACCTCCAATGACGTGATGCTGCACTTGTACAAGAAGAACTTTCGGAAAGGGGAGAGCATCACGCTGGGAACCAATGGCGGAAACGGCAACTCTGTCAATTATATCGTGCTGGCAGCAGCGAGAGCCGGAAAGACTGCAAAATTTTCGGACACCCGCAGCTTTGATGCTGCTGATGTAGACGGGAACGGTACACTGGAATCCGCAGACCTCCAGCAGATGCAAGCCTATCTGTTGGGAAAAATCCAGAAGTTTTCCACATCGCAAACCACAGTGACAGGAGAAGCCTATATGCAGAATGCGCAGAAGCAGGTGGTGGAATTTGCACCGGACAATGCAACCGCCGAGCAGGCAGGTGTGGCATACGGCACTTTTGAAAAGAATCTATGACTCCAAGATCTGCGGCAGAAAGAAAAACGTCAACGTGCTGCTTCCGGCAGGATACACCACCGCCAAGAAGTATCCGGTGCTGTATGTGCTGCATGGCTACTGGGGCAATGAGGATGCCTTGCTGGATGCAGGAGATGCTTCGCTGTGTTTGCGCCAGATCATTGGAAATGGCATTGCTGCCGGAGAGGCTAAGGAAATGATCGTTGTCTTTCCGGACATCTGCGCCAGCACCACACAGGACAAGTGCACCGGACTGGATGCGCAGAACAATGCAGCTTATGACAACTTCATCAATGTGCTGACCAAGGAGCTGATGCCCTATATCCAGCAGAACTATTCCGTTCTGACCGGACGGGAGAACACAGCCATTACCGGTTTTTCCATGGGCGGTCGGGAATCTCTGAACATCGGCTTCTCCAGACCGGATCTGTTCGGCTACGTGGGAGCTATGTGTCCGGCACCCGGACTGACCACCGATCTGATTCCGGCGGATCAGCTCAAGTTTGACGGTGTTTCTCCATTCGTCCGCACATATACAACTATATCCGTGCAATTTTCCATGCATCGTAAACGGGTATCATAATCTAAATTCCAAACATGGAGCAGGCAGTTATGCCTGCTCTTTTTGGCTTTACGGCAAAAAAATCAATCGGATATTCCAAAAAGTAATAGCAAACTGTAAAAAATAGATATTTTACATGTCACTGAATCGCTGGTATAATGGAAACAATAAAAACCACATGGAAACCGCAGAAATGGAGCGAATTATGAAAACAACGATCATTGGATTTCCCAGAGTTGGCAGCCTTCGGGAACTGAAGTTTGCCAGCGAGAAGTATTTCAGAAATGAGATCACAGCACAGGAACTGGAGCAGACCGCACAGCAGCTGCGTGCTGCCCACTGGAACTTGCAGAAAGAAGCCGGAATCGGACTGATTCCGGTAAACGATTTCTCTTTCTATGACAATATGCTGGATACCGCAGTGCTTTTCGGTGCAGTGCCGAAGCGCTATCGTGACCTGCATCTCTCGGAACTGGACACCTATTTCGCCATGGCACGCGGCTATCAGGGAACACAGGGTGATGTTAAAGCATTTGCCATGAAGAAGTGGTTCAACACGAACTATCACTACATGGTGCCGGAAATTGCAGACGACACACAGATTTTTCTCACCGGAACCAAGCCGTTTTCCGAGTGGCAGGAGGCAAAGCAGCAGGGCATTTCCGGAAAACCGGTGCTCATCGGACCGTTTACGTTTTTGAGGCTGGCAAAGTACACCGGCGAAAAGACAGCAGAGGATTTTGCCGATGAGGCTGCTGCTGCATACTGCACCTATCTGGAAAAGTGGAACGAACTTGGCGCAGAGTGGGTAGAATTTGATGAACCGTGTCTGGTTATGGATTTGACCGCAGCGGAAATCGATCTGTTCCGCCGGCTCTACCAGAAGATTTTGGCAGCAAAGGGCAGTGTTCGGGTATTGCTGCAAACTTACTTCGGAGATGTTCGGGACTGCTATTCCACTGTATGCAAACTGGCATTTGACGGAATCGGTTTGGATTTCCTCGAAGGAAAACAGTCGTTGTCTCTGGTACAGGCAAATGGATTCCCCAAGGAAAAGGTGCTGTTTGCCGGCGTTGTCAATGGCAAGAACATCTGGCGCAACCGCTACGACAAGACCAGAAAACTGGTGGAACAGCTGAAGCCGTTCTGCGGAGAAATCGTTTTGAACACCTCGTGTTCTCTGCTCCACGTGCCGTACACGCTGCGCCATGAGAAGAAGCTGGCGGAGGAATACCGGAAGCACTTTGCCTTTGCTGAGGAAAAGCTGACCGAACTCTCGGAGCTGTCCCGGATTCTGGATGCTGCGGATCCCGCAGAAACCGCAGCATATCAGAAAAACGCCGCACTCTTTGCCGAATCCAGAAATTGCAGCAATGCAGCGGTACAGGAAAAAGTGGCTGCTCTGACCGCATCAGATTTTGTGCGTCTGCCGGCATTTGCAGAACGGGAAAAGATTCAGCATGCCGAATTCCAGCTGCCGTTTCTGCCGACAACGACCATCGGTTCTTTCCCGCAGACTGCGGAGGTTCGTGCCAACCGTGCGGCATTCCGAAAAGGTGAGATCACCGAGGCAGAGTATGTACAGTTTAATCGCCGGAAGATCGCAGAGTGCGTCAAGGCGCAGGAGGAGATCGGACTAGACGTGCTGGTACACGGAGAATTCGAGCGAAACGACATGGTGGAATATTTCGGCGAGTGTCTGGACGGCTATCTGTTTACTGAAAAGGCATGGGTGCAGTCCTATGGCACACGCTGTGTAAAACCGCCGGTGGTATGGGGCGACATCAGCCGTGCCAAACCCATGACTGTGGATTGGTCGGTATATGCGCAGAGCCTGACGAAAAAGCCCATGAAGGGCATGCTGACTGGCCCTGTGACGATTTTGAACTGGTCGTTCCCGAGAGAGGACATCTCTCTTCAGGCGTGTGCTTACCAGATCGCACTGGCGATTCGGGAGGAAGTGCTGGATCTGGAGAAAAACGGAATCCGCATGATTCAGGTAGACGAAGCTGCTCTGCGGGAAAAGCTGCCGCTGCGGAAGTCGGACTGGCAGTCGGATTATTTGAGCTGGGCAATTCCGGCGTTCCGTCTGGTGCACAGCGGTGTCAAGCCGGAAACGCAGATTCACACCCATATGTGCTACAGTGAATTTGCAGATATCATCCGTGAGATCGACGACATGGATGCCGATGTCATCACCTTTGAGGCAAGCCGTTCCGATCTGACGATTCTGGATGTTTTGCAGGAAAACCATTTCCGCACGGAAGTTGGCCCCGGCGTCTATGATATCCACTCGCCCCGTGTTCCCTCTGTGGAGGAGATTCAGACGGCAATCGAAAAGATGCTGAAGCGCATCCCCAAGGAAAAGCTCTGGGTCAATCCGGACTGCGGTCTGAAGACCAGAGGCGAGGCAGAAACACGCCCCAGTCTGGAACACATGGTACAGGCTGCCGCAGCGTGCAGAAACGTAAAGTAATCCAATCAGAAAACAACAATTGCCATCATCCATAGAAACTGCCGTTCCGTAAAGTTTTGCGGAACGGCAGTTTCAGATTTTTGAATGTGTAGTCAATGGATATTAGAACCTGTCTTCACAAGCGTATACAAGTGTCTT